>NZ_JADQAN010000002.1:0-22371 GCF_022129425.1 Psychrobacter sp. Ps1
CTTAAAAAGAGTCATCCTTAATTGGGTGGCTCTTTTTTTTATCTTTTATTCCTAGTGACCTACGTAGCAAATCCTATTTAAGGGTGAGCAAGGAGTAACGACTGTCTGGGAGACAGTCGTCCGTAGCGCAAGACGGAAGGCTATGCCTGTAGATAGCTCTTGCTTTGCCTTAATGGCGCTTTTCTCGTTCGTCAGCTCTCTATTCTAGATAAAGCCCCCAATGCTCACGCGATGAGGGCTTTTCTTCGTCTGTAGATTGGTGCGGGAAAGCTACTAGTAATTGAGTTCATGAACTTTCCCTATGATAGTCAAATAAGACTCTTATACGAAAAATTTGTCTAGAAAATATATAAAACAACAGATCACGATACATGTTTCTTGTCGAATATAAATACGTTGTGATGAATTGCTTCATTAGTCTTTTGAATATTAAATGTTTTCTTATCTTCAGGTAATCGTAGTACCTTTGGTAGTCGTGCTATTGCCATCTTTTCATTAGCAATGGCATAGTGACGATAGTATTCATTCAAGACTTCATTGCAGTCAAATTCTACGTAAACAATATTATCATTATGTTTTTTAGCTAAATTTATAATGGACAGAAAAAACTCATTTTTCGCTTCATTCTTTGAATGTTCCACATCTTCTAAAGTATAATTTGGTGGGAAACCGACCTTTATTTTTTGCCAAATACTACCATTTTCCTTAGTTTCAAGATAAAATTTTAATTTTTCTTCTAATTGATTTAACTGTATCAGGTTCTGTTCAGTACTATCGAAAGCTTCCTTGACAATTGCAATTATTTCTTTAGAAGCATTAGTGAAATTTTTAATCTCAAATTTTTTATCCTCTAATGAATCATAAATCGTATCTAGAAAGTATTTGAAGCTAATTAGCCTGGCAATCATAACTTCTACATTAGAAGAATATGTAGCGATAGGTCGTAATTGAAAGTTTTGGAGATTATCTATAAGTTTATTAAAAATTTTAGTCAAATAATAAAATAAATAGTATCGATCATCACTATCAGTGACTGCATTATTAATTATATTGGGTAATTTATTCAAAATCGAAATTGTGATTTGGTGCTCATAGTCATTCATACGCTTACTGATATGATATTCTGTCTCTTCGCCGTCTTTTTTCAATTCTTTTTTGAGTAGAGGTATAATTTGTGTCTTACAAAGATGTTGTGCTTCTGCTATAAATTTGATAATTGTGTCCGATACACCAGCATCCAAAGTATATAGTCGACTTGTACAGTATTTAACATGTCGTATATAACTTTCTTCATCTATAAGCTCTTTTCTAATGACAACGTGTGTCAGATATACAAATAGATCATTACTACCGCCATCTTCATGCAAAAAACGTTTAATAGAATAAGGATTTTGTCTTGATTTATCGGCAATACCTATTAAAAACCAGTAACGCTCACTTTCAATGACAAAGAATTTTTTACGCTTTGCCTCTCTTTTTATAATATCGGGTAAGTTGTCTTGTTCCTGAAAGTCTATGTCAGTAGAGTCCCATGCGCGAAAGTCTCGCCCCTGAATCTTTTGCTTAATAAATACTTCTTTAAAGTATGTTTTTACGATATCAGTATTTAAGTGCCTTATACCAGGTTGTACTATAAGATTTACATTATCGATCCAAAATGCTAAATCGTATAAAAATGCTTTTTTTATACTTTCACGACTTTTTTGGTCTAAAATATGATCACCTATATCAATACGGTTAAGATAATCGATCATCGCCTCTACTTTATCAGCAAGTTCAATAGCATCATATGAATCCGGCTTAGACTCAATAAATTTCAACATCTGTATAGCAATTGCTTTTAGCTCTCGATGACGAATTGCTGTTTTAGATAACAAACTTCTCAAATCATCTGGAATGATATAAGTAAAATTTGGGCTAATGTTCCTTTTTGATAATATTTTTTCGTACACACTTTTACGACTGGGTATATCGAGCTGCGGCAAAATACTGATAAGAATGGTTTTCCAGTTACCACCTAATGCTGGGTCTATCGATTTTAATTGATAAACTTGGTATTCTGAGAGCTCATACACATACATATTACAATTTCCTTTACAGAACTAATGTTTGCACAAATGCTCGCTATCTTAGCATCTATCAAATAACTATCACAGCATCTTTATTGCTCAGGCAGCTAGTTTAATAAACTAAGGCAAAATTATGACCACCTCAAAAGTAACCTACCAAGGCAATTTACGCACCCAAGCTATTCACTTACAGTCGAATAATCAAATCATCACTGATGCGCCAACGGACAATCATGGTAAGGGCGAAGCGTTTTCTCCTACTGATTTGCTAGCGACCAGTTTGGGTAGTTGCATCTTAACGATTATTGGTATCAAAGCCGAAGCGATGGATATTGATATCTCAGGTACGACTGCAGAGGTTACCAAAGTCATGGCGGCGAAACCAAGACGTGTGAGTGAAATACATATCGTGGTCAATTTTTCGAAAGCATTGGACGAGAGTACCTTAAAACGGTTTTATAAAACCGCGTTGACCTGTCCAGTAGGCAATAGCTTGGATCCTGCCATTACTCAAAATCTAGTATTTAACAATGGCTCAGAAGCCTAATATGTCTACTAAGACTTTACTTATCGTCGCTCATACGCCATCGCCCAATACTCAGAAATTGGCGCAGGCAGCTTATGACGGTGCGAATCATCCTGATATAGATATTACTGTCATTTTGAAATCACCGCAGGATACGCGGCCTGAGGATGTATTGGCTGCTGATGCGTTGCTGTTAGGCACGACTGAAAATCTGGCTTATATGGCAGGGCTGACCAAAGACTTTTTTGATCGTTGCTACTATCCAGTGTTAGAAGAGAAGCAAGGCATGCCATTTGCGGTATATATACGCGCAGGTCATGATGGTACAGGTACCAAGCTTGCGCTCAAAACGATTACAACGGGGCTACGTTGGTCATGGATTCAAGAAGCGCTGATACTACAAGGCGATTGGCAAGATAGCTTTGCTGAGCAAGTAGAAGAGCTTGCTATGACCTTGGCTGCTGGGGTAGAGGCGGGTATTTACTAGTAGTCAGTTGTTTGGTAGTTACTAGGGCAATATAGACAGTGCTTGTTCATCTACTGCTATCAACGCTTAGCATAACAAACGGTCTGGGAGGATAGTGATGCATGACGATAATCTGGATAGTGATAATCCAAATAATAAAGTAGATATTTCTGCATTGCCGTTTTCTCAAGCGTGTGAAAATAATAAACAGCCTATTCTAGAAGTACTTCAAATAGAACTACAAGGCTTTAGTCATGTATTAGAGATTGGCTCTGGAACGGGGCAGCATAGTGTGCACTTTGCACCCAATCTGCCTGAGATACAGTGGCAAACTAGCGATGTCACTAGTAATCATCGCCATATAATCGCTTGGCACAATGCCTATCCTGCACCTAATTTATATTCGCCATTAGCGTTTGATTTGAGTACGGATTCCGTACCTGTTAATAGCCAGTTCAACTTACCTTACGATGTGATATTTACGGCCAATACTTTGCATATCATTAGCTGGGCTTTGGTCAAGCGATTAATTGCATTGGCTGGTGATGCGTTACCTGTGGACGGTAAGCTGATTGTATATGGCCCTTTTAATGAGCATGGCAAATATACCAGTGAGGGCAATCAGCGATTTGATGCGATGTTGAGAGCAGGTAATTCTGACAGCGGTATTCGCGATAAAGAAGATGTCGTTAGTTTAGCAAATGCTCACCATATACAACTCTCTAAAACATATGCAATGCCTGCTAATAATCAGCTATTGATATTTTATAAGCGCTAAGTTTTAAAGCGTGAGCAAAAATTAAATAAATAAAAAGACACCTCAATGGATCGTTATCGGATCTTAATTGAGGTGTCTTTTTGTTTGGGCTTGCTTATATTATTACTTATTCGACTTGTGCCACTGGATTATTTATATTCTTCTGCTAAAAAATCTAAGTAACGCTTCCAAGAGCGCTGATCTGCACGTGCATCGTATCTATCACTACCGAACACGCTAAAGGCGTGTGGCGCGCCGCTGTAGGTAACCATCTCATGAGGTACTTTGGCTGCTTCTAAGGTCTTGCCCAAAGTCGCAAAGCTCTCTAGCGAGACAGATTGGTCAGCAGAGCCATGGAATACTAGGATTTCTCCCGTAGTTTTGTCATAGCTTTGACCAGTTGGAATATCGAATGCACCGTGGAAAGGTACAAAGGCTTTTTGCTCAAAGCCTGAGCGTGCTAGTTCTAACGCGACCGTACCGCCAAAACAATAGCCCATAGTCGTGCCTTTGCGCACATCATTGCCTTGTAGTTGTCCTGCTGTTAATGCCCCTGCCAATATGCGACGCATTTTATTACGATCATCATATAGCTCCCCAGTTAGGCGTTTGTTTTCTTCGATAGAAGTGGGGCGAATGCCTTGTCCAAACATATCGGCCGCCAATACGTTGTAGCCTTCAGCCGCTAACATGTCAGCACGTTTGCGCTCATAGTCAGTTAGACCGTCCCAATCATGAATCAATAAGATAAAAGGGGCATTAGCTTTGTCCGCCTTGGCGTAATAGCCTTCGTATGCTTTATCATCGACCGTATAGGTAACGCTCTTGGTCGTGATAGCAGCAGCTGTTTGACTGAACGTTAATGCCATTAGACCCATTGATGCGCCTACTAGCAATGAGTGATAAGGTTTTTTAGTCGGGGAGTTTAGAGTTGGTAACATGGTAGGTGGCCTTATAGTTATATAAAAAATAGTCGCATCATCAAATCCCTATAAATCCGCTACATTGTCATCCTCGCTAACTATACCAATGTATAACTTGCGCTCGGTTTTCTTGTATCGAAATTATCTGAATTCAACGATATAAAAAAGATAAATATAAGGCTAAAACCCTGCCAATTTATTTATCAATAGTCTCTGGTACTGCATAAAAAGAATACCTTAAAGAATAACTACATTACAAGATTCTATTGTTAACGTTTATGCGCCTTTAAGACCAACTAAAGCTGCTGGTTTATAGCGTCTATAGACCTTAACCAAACATCAACAAGGTTTACTATATACGCAACTATATTTGACTTATTTTTTGGGTAGTATAACTCCTAAGCCTATTATTCCTTTACGAATTTTAGCGCGATATCAATTTAACGTTGAGCAATGCTGAAAACACAGATAAATAAATGACAGATGAAGTCACCACTATCTCAAAGGATATCAAACCTGTGTAGGCACTCTTTTAGTGATTTAAAAGAGCACTCTCAATCTATTAGCTAGGACTTTTTATGAATAATAATATCGATCATACTGACCCCGCCAAAGACATGAATACGGAACGTGGCAATGGTGGTGAAACCCATCAGCGCGCAGGTGACGACACCAAAGTATTAACTACGCAACAAGGTGTGGCCATCGCTGATAACCAAAACTCTCTAAAAGCAGGCTCACGTGGGCCAACGCTGTTAGAGGATTTTGTATTACGTGAAAAAATCAATCACTTTGACCATGAGCGTATCCCTGAGCGTATCGTCCATGCTCGTGGTAGCGCAGCACACGGTTATTTTGAGCTGACAGAGTCACTAGAAGAATATACGACTGCCAAAGTATTGACAGAAACAGGCAAGCAAACGCCATTGTTTACGCGTTTCTCAACGGTAGCGGGTAACAAAGGCTCAAAAGACACGCCACGTGATGTGCGCGGTTTTGCTGTGAAAATATATACAGAAGAAGGTAACTGGGACATCGTTGGTAACAACATGCCAATCTTTTTTATCCAAGATGCGATGAAGTTTCCAGATTTGATTCATGCGGTAAAACCAGAACCAGATCGTGGTTTCCCGCAAGCAGCCTCTGCTCATGATACCTTTTGGGATTTTGTATCATTGAGTCCTGAAACCATGCATAACTTGATTTGGCTGATGAGTGATCGCGGTCTACCACGTAGCCTACGTATGATGGAAGGCTTTGGTATTCATAGTTATCGTCTCATCAATAAAGATGGTAAGAGCACCTTTGTACGTTTCCATTGGAAGCCAGTACTGGGCGTACAATCTACCACATGGGATGAAGCAGTGAAAATCTCAGGCGCTGATCCTGATTATCATCGCCGTGATTTGTTTGAATCAATTAACAATGGTGACTATCCTGAGTGGGAGTTTGGCGTACAGTTATTTACTGAAGAAGAAGCCAATGCATTCCCATTTGACCATCTCGATGCGACCAAACTGATTCCAGAAGAGTTAGTGCCAGTGAAAGTCGTGGGTAAGATGGTGCTGAACCGCTATCCAGATAATTTCTTTGCAGAGACTGAGCAGGTAGCATTCTGCCCATCGCATTTGCCGCCTGGCGTTGACTTTAGTAATGACCCATTATTGCAAGGTCGTCTATTCAGTTATCTAGATACGCAGCTATCACGTTTAGGATCGCCAAACTTTGCCCAGATTCCTATCAATGCACCGAAATGCCCGTTTGCTAACAATCAGCAAGATGGTCATATGCAAATGCAGGTGCCTAAGACACGTGTACTCTATGAGCCACAAAGCCTAGATCCAACTCGTCCTCGTGAAAGCGCTAAACGTGGTTTCAACTCATTTCATGAGCAACTAGATGATGGCGTAAAAGGTCGCGTACGTGACGAGAGCTTTGCCGATCATTATAGTCAGCCACGTATGTTCTATCGCAGTCAGACAGCAACTGAGCAAGCACATATCGCAACCGCTTATGCGTTTGAGTTAGGTAAAGTAGATACAGCCCATGTACGTACGCGTATGCTTAGTCATTTGATTCATATCGATGAAGACTTGGCCAATCGCGTAGCAACGGCACTGGGTATGGAGCTACCAGAACCAGCGGATGCGGCTGCACCTGTCCAAGACTTAGGAACGTCTAAAGCGGTACAAACGATTGGTCTAACGCCTGATACACTAAAAGGCCGTATGATCGGTATATTAGTCGCGGAAGGTTCTAATAGCAGTGAAGTCAAAAAATTCGAAGATGCTGCCAAAGCGCAGGGTGCTAGCGTCAAGATTGTAGCGCCTAACAAAGAAGTCGTATTGGATGACGGTACACGCATACAAGCTGATGAGCGCCTCGCTGGTGGTCCATCAGTGATGTTTGATGCCGTCGTTAGTATCATCATGCCTGACCAAGCTAAAAAGCTGGCAAAAGACAGCTCAGCGTTAGATTGGTTCAACGACGCGTACAACCATTGCAAAGCCATCGCATATTGCGGCGCGACTGATGAATTTATCTTAAGTAAGCTCCCAGTTGAAAAAGATGAATTTGTGACGCCATTGGCCGAGCTAGATGCCTTTATTAATAATGCTAAGTCTCGTCTATGGGAACGTGAGCCAAAGGTTCGTGATCTTGCATAGTTTATAAGTAGGTAATTTACGAATTATCCAAAATACTAAATAAGATACTAAATGTTTACTTAAACCCAGCCTAAGCGCTGGGTTTTTGCTTTTTGTTAATAAGGTGAGAGTTATCATGGATAGAACTATACAGGCGGTTATGGGTAGCAAGTTGTCCATAGTTAATTGTTAGCTTCATCGTCTCTGTATGTCGCATTACTCTTGTATATAGTCACAAGCGTTCACTCAAAGTCATTTTATTTGTGGTGACGGGCGCTATACTAAAGATTGGCTATAAAACTGAACAAAAGCCTCACAATAATAATGACGAATGAGGTAGGGAACACCAATGAGTCTATGTGAAATTGTAAGATTAGAAGGATATATTCAGAGTAGCTATCTGGCAGTATATCCAGATAAAATTATGCTGCTAGATGGCTGCTGCCGTGCTGATGTACCGATGGTGCTCGACTATATCAAATCGACGTTAAAACGACCTGTCACCGACCTAAAAGTAGTGGTGGTCACACATATGCATCCGGATCATGCAGGCGGTGCACATAAGTTTCGAGAAGAGACGGGCTGTCTGATTGTCTCCGCTGATAAAAAAAAGCAGTGGTATAGCGGTATTGGCGGGCGCACGATGCACTTCGTAGATATACATCTAGGATATTATGTGGCCAGACGTCAAGGACGCCCACTTAAAAACCTATATTACTCGGCAAGTCTAAAACTAGATATCACTGTCACAGATGGTGAGATTGTGCCACACTTTGATGAGTGGCAAGTACTAGAGACGCCAGGTCATACGGATCGTGATTTGTCTTTGTTTCATCTGCCTAGTCGCGAAGTATACACCGCTGATTTAATCATTAAATTACGCCATAAGTTCGTAGCGCCATTTCCTGTCTATTACCCAAAAGCTTATGTTCAATCATTAAAAAAAATCAGGGCATTGCAACCGTCAATGGTGATGATGGCTCATGGACGAGAGCTAGCGATGAGTGAGGCAGAGTTTGATGAGTTTATCGCTCATGCGCCCAAGCACCCACGTACCATCAAAGATACGATCAGACATAAACTACTATGGCGCAAGAGAGATAACTTTAGACTATTTAAACGCAAGCATAATAAATAGAGGTATATAAAAGCTAAGAAACAACATTTAAAACGCCCAGACGAAAAAAAGCCCAATTACTAAGATAGTAACTGGGCTTTCTAAATATGGTGGGCTGTCCGCGACTCGAACGCGGGACCAATTGATTAAAAGTCAACTGCTCTACCAACTGAGCTAACAGCCCTGAAGAGTATATAAAAAAGCGATGCTTTTTAACTCTGCAAGAGAAAATTCTAACTAAAGAACTTTCTAAAACTAAACATCCTAATGATGTTTTTTAAACTTATCTTTATTAGTCTACTACCGGATAGGGCAGAACGATTAATAAAGATTAAACTAAATATGGTGGGCTGTCCGCGACTCGAACGCGGGACCAATTGATTAAAAGTCAACTGCTCTACCAACTGAGCTAACAGCCCTAACGTTTAAAGTGTTTGTATCCCTAAACGTGAGAGCACATTATATATATTATTATGACAATTACAACCCCACATGATAAAAAAAGTGTAATTCTCTTATAAAATTGCCAATTTATTCCAGTTTCTTTAAATTTTTGCCATTATATCGATATTGACTGCTCTATTTTTGGCCAAAGCGAGTCAATAATCGATTATTAGTCTCGAGAAAGTGCTTCAACAGGATCTAATTTGGCAGCATTACGCGCTGGCAAGAAACCAAATACTACGCCAATTAACGTCGAACAAACAAAAGCAGCAATAATAGAGGTTGATGAATAGATAACTTTGAAACTATCACCACCCACACTATTGATTAATTCACCAATGGCAAAGGCCAGTCCAATACCAATCAGCCCTCCTAAAATACAGACCAGAACGGCCTCAATAAGGAACTGCTGCATGATATCGCTCTGACGTGCGCCTACTGCCATACGTACGCCAATCTCGTTGGTGCGCTCGGTGACAGAGACTAGCATAATATTCATCACCCCAATACCGCCGACGATCAATGAAATAACAGCGACTGATGAAATAAGCAATGTCATCGTTCCTGTCGTCGACTCGATCGTTTGACGGATAGAGTCTGAATTACGCAGCTCGAAGTCATCTTTGCCATGGCGACTCTCTATTAAATCAGAGATGGCCGTCTCTGCGGCACTAGAAGAGATACTGTCATCTAACAACGCCACAAAGCGGTCGATATTGCTACTACCAGTGACGCGCGACATCACCGTTGTATAAGGCATATAGATGGTAGGCGTCGTCACACTGGGACCAAAGCCACCGTCGCTCTCTTCAAGTACGCCAATCACGCGTCCAGGCACACTACCAACCAATATTACCTCGCCAACAGGGTTATCAATATCTGAGAAAAAGGTCTGTTTAGCGTTGTCATCGATGATGATATCTTGACTACGTAATGTAATGCTTTTTGCATCAAACCCTTGACCCAATGCCAATGTCTCACCAGTGACGTTTAGATAGTCTTCACCAACGCCATTGACGGTAGCATCCTCTTGTATACTACGATAGCGCACACTAGAGCTGGCATTTACCTGAGGGCTGACACTGATAATATAGGGCTGATTGCCGACCGCCTCTGCATCTTCTGGTGTCAAATTGTCATCATTATAGCGGCGTCTAGGATCGCCTCTAGGGTAGCCATCATTGACGGTAATGGTATTGGTACCTAACGAGCTGATATTGGCAAGGATTTGCTGCTGAGAGCCTTGTCCAAGGCCTACGATAGATACGACTGCGGCAATACCGATAATAATGCCGAGCATAGTTAGTAGAGTACGCATCTTATGCGCTCGCATAGCAAGCAAAGACATCTTAAAGGCTTCAAGCAGTCGATCAACAAAGCTACCAAAAGCGCTTTTACGGTGCTCACCAAGGATAGACTCTGGTTTTTTGTCTGTGTGCTTGTAATGCTCAGTTTGATAGTCAGCGATGACATAGCCGTCTTTTAGCTCAATCACACGCTCCGCTTGTGCCGCCAGCTTGGGATCATGAGTGACCATGATAATGGTATGACCTTGTGCACTGAGGTCATGCAAAATTGCCATGACGTCTTCGCCAGATTTGCTATCGAGTGCCCCTGTGGGCTCATCTGCCAAGATAACGTCACCGCCATTCATCAGTGCACGAGCAACAGAAACACGCTGCTGCTGTCCACCTGAGAGCTGATTGGGACGGTTGTTAACTTTATTACCAAGGCCCAAATCCGTTAATAGCTTCTCAGCACGATTGGTGCGTGCCTCGGTATCCATGCCCGCATACACGGCAGGGACGGCGACGTTGTCTTTGGCACTGATATCACCAAGCAAATGATAGCGCTGAAAAATAAACCCAAAATGCTCACGGCGCAGTTCGGCCAGCTGATCGGCATCAAGTTTACGGGCAGATTGACCATAAATCTTATAATCGCCAGCAGTGGCTTGATCCAAGCAGCCTAAGATATTCATCAAGGTGGACTTACCAGAGCCTGACTGTCCAATGATGGCAACCATCTCACCTTGATTGATGGTTAGATTGATATCATGCAAGACACGAATCGTTTGCTCACCAGCAGGGAACTCTCTGATAATGCCAGATAGTTCCATAATGGGCTTGCCTGATGCAGAGTGGGTAGCGGTATTGGTTTTTGCTGAGTTGCTTGAGCGATTAGCAGAAGTGTGTGACCCTAAGTTTTGAGCCGTGCTACTTTCAGAGCTATCTTCACTCGACGGTTTAGGAGATTGAGATATAGTCATAGCAGTGTCTTTAATAAAGGCTAATAAGCGTTATAGTGTTGTTATGAAAGGGCTGCTATGTTTTTAGCAAGCCTTTCTTACTCAACATAGTCAAAGCACAAGTTACATTTGAGGTCCACCAGGTACGCGGCCGCTATCTGATTTCTTACCGCTCTCTTCACTGATGATTACTTCTTCCCCTTCTTTCAAACCACTTAAGATTTGCGCATTTACTCGGTTATCAATACCGACTTCTACAGTACGCTCTTCCACGGTTCCGTCATCTCTTAATACACGTACAAACTTGCCCGTTGTTGATTTGCCTTTTTCTTTAGTTCGCTTTTCTTGTATCACTGTTGATGGTACTAATAGAGTATTTTTGGCTTCGTTGACGATGATATATATCTGTGCCGTCATATCGATTCGAAACAAGCGGTCAGGGTTTGGTACTTCTACATAGCCGACGTAATAGATAGCAGCGTCTGTCGAGCTGGTGCTACTGATCTGCTCTGGGGCAGGTTCGATAGCGGTTAATGTCGCATCATACTGTTTGTCTGGATTACCGATAATATTGAAATAAGCAGGCATACCAGCACTGACGTTAATGACATCAGCTTCTGAGATTTGCGCGTTGATACGTACGGTCGATAAATCTGCTAACGTCACCAATGTGGGCGCCGTTTGGTTAGCATTGACCGTAGTACCTTGCTCAGTCGTAATAGAAACGACTGTACCTGATATTGGTGCACGAATCGTGGTATAGCTCAAATCTTCTTCAGCAGTACTGACGTTGGTTCGTGATTTACGTAATGCCGCTTGCTGGCTGTTGATATTGGCTTCGGTAGTCGCAATGGCTGCTTTTGCAGTATCAATAGCTGCAGCTGCATTGGCAACCGCTGCTCTTGCTGTCTCAACGCTGGTTGCTTGTGTGTCATATTCTTGCTGCGAGATAGCGTCGATCGCGACTAAGTCTTGCAAACGTGCAAAATCAGACTGGGCTTGTTTTAGCTCAGACTGACGGCTGGCAAGATCGGCATAGGCACTTTTTAGGCTGGCTTGTTTGCTTAACGATTCTGCTTGTGCACTTTGTAGCGCGGCTTCGCTTTGTTCAAGACTGGCTTGCTCATTGCTCAGGCTGTTCTTCTGAGTCACTTGATCAATCTGCGCAATCAAATCGCCTTGTTTGACTTCGTCACCGACTTCAACATACAGGCGTTTTACTTCACCAGATACCTGTGCCCCTACATCGACGGTATTTAACGCCTTTACTTTACCGGACGCCATGACATTGTTTTCAATATCACCGACTTCAACGGTTGCGGTTAAATAATTAGGTGTGGCTTCTTCTGGTTTTAAAAAAGTATAGGCCAAAGCCCCTAATGCTACGATAATTAAGGTGATGACACCCCATTTGATAGCAGACTTTTTGCTTATTTTGCGCATGACAACAATCCAATCACAATTAAATCAAGTGTAGATATAGTAGAGACTTCATCTACAAAAGGGAATGGAAATTAGTTTACGAAAGGTTAAGGTAGAAGAACAGAGACAGGTACAGAAAAGAAATGCTTACTAAAAATCAATAAAACGGAGATTATAGGAGAACAAAATAGGGTAGTAGAATCTGAATTTACAGCGTTTAAATGTATAAATCAGTAAGAGAAGAGATGGATAACTTGTTAATAAGAAAAACAATAAAAGGTGGTGACAAGCGGGTCTGTCTTAGCGCATCGCAAATAAACGCTTACCTGCAAGCTCCAATGCCGCTTGTAATAATAGCTCCCATGCTGGCTGACGAATAAGTCCTTTGATAGCTTGGTCACAGCGGTAAAGCAGGGCAGGCCATTCGGCCGTTTGTTGCTTTGACTGACGACGGCAGGCTTGTTGGTACAACCCTTGCTTACTACGCCAAATGCCTAATGCTTGAGGGTCTTGACCGTCCATAAGTTGGATAATTTGACGCATGTCTTTGCTAATAGCCCAGAGCACTAAAGTAGTGGGCTCATCGGTCGACTTTAGCTGAAACATAATTTTGGCGACCTGCGTACTATTGCCCGCGAGCATCGCATCAGACAAATCGAACACACTAAACTGCGCATCGCTGACCAACGCTGCTTGTAGGTCTGCAATATCCAATGCCACATTATTCACAGGTTGTGAAAAGCTATTAGATTGTTCGGTACTGTTGTCAGTAGCACTATCTTCACTAGTACTGTTATTAGCAACTAGCTGCGGTGCAAACAAATAGGACAGCCGCCATAGGGTTTGATAAGCACTCAATAGATGATGCTCAGTGTGTGACATGAGTAGCTGCCAGGCCTCTTGAGACAGTCGTAAGCCAAACTTCTGAGCTTGTATTTGTAGTAGCTGTTGGCGCTGCTGCTCATTGTATAAATTGCAATCAATGACATTGCCATATTGTGCAAAAGGAGCAAACCATTTGCTGCTCTGGCTGCGTTTGTCTTGCTTAGGTGTGAGCCACAACACACTATGGCCGTGTGTGCCAGCTTGTGCCTCGACCGCAAAACGTTCCAGCTCGGCGATAACTGCCTTATCGGGTTTATGGTTGCCCGTCACGATTAAGGCACTGGCGTCATCAAATAAAGACTGACTACCAAGCTCGGACAGTACTTCTTGCCAACTCTTGACAGAAATCAGCTCTATACGTTTGATTGCATAGTTTTGCGCGCGCCAGTGTGGACGCAGCGCATCTATCAACCATTGACTCAGCAGTGGCTCGTCACCGTGCGCCAGCCACAAGCCAGCTACCGCAACGGAAGGCTGCAGTAGTTTTGGGTAGGCTTTTATGAAAGTATCTTGCATAGCGTGGTGTTACACAGGTTGATGAGCAGGTAATACCAATTCCAAAAATATGATCAGCAGTGTCAAGCTAGCCGAGTTTACTAGTACTTACACTCGCTTAGTTTGCTACTCGTACTTCTAGAAATGGTATCGTTTGATAATCAGAACGACTAACTCTTACGGTTGTGGTACGACGACAACGGTTGGTGTCATGCCTTTATTTATTTGCAGAGATTGTTTGGCAGCGGGTGCGACTTTAGGAAGCGAGATAGCAACATACTGGTCAGTGATACGGCGAGCTAAAGTATCATAGAGCCAATCGCGAGTCTGATCGCCTTGCTGATCGTCAGTACTAACAGAGGCTTCGTTGTACTGATAGCTTCGCTCGACCTGAATGGGGTTGCTCAGTGTTACAGGCTTACCATTTTCCATCGTTTGATAGCTGACATCTGCTGATAGTACCAAGCGAATCTCTGTTAATACACCAACCAATTCGTAACGCTTAAAACGTACATTACGAATGTCGATAGCGGCAATAGACTCAGCCCCTGCTTGTTGGTTATTACGAGCAACTTCTTCTGAGCTAATATTACCAATAACGTCGACACCTAACGTCTTTAGGCGACGCGTCAATGGTAGTTTCAGCGGGAATGAGGTGCGATTATCTTCGATGATGACCGCTGTTTTTTCGACGTCAAGCAGCATCGCTGAGTCGTAGCCACGCAGCTGGAAGCCGCAGCCGCTAAGAGCAGCGGCTGCACCTACCACCGCAAACATTGGCAGCGTGGCAAGTAAGACTGCTCCGAGCTTTTGGCCATGGGACTTTCTATTAGCTAGGCTGTGTGCGCTTAATTCTGGCTGCGCCTGCTCAGCTCGATGGTTGTACGACATAAACGCTATCCTCATATGATAAGAAGGTTTAGAGCACTAAGCCTAAAATACTTAGCTCAAGATACCTCAGCCTACAACCACGATGTTAACCAATTTATTAGGAACGACGATTTCTTTTTTGATCTCGCCCGTGATGAATTTTGCCACGCTTTCCATAGTGCGAGCTTGCTCTTTTAGCTGCTCAGGATCGCTGTTTGGTGCGACATCCATCTTACCACGCATCTTACCATTGACCTGTACCACCATCGTGATCATGTCCTGTACCAGCGCACTTTCGTCCACGGTTGGGTAGTCTAAAGTTAAGGTATCAAGACCCAATTGCTCAAGCAAATGCTCACCGACGTGCGGCGCATAGACAGACAGCATAATCAGCAGATTGGTCAACGCTTCGTGTTTGACGTGCAGCTCTTGCTCATTACTCGCGTTAAAGCCAGTCAGCTCATTAGCAAGTTCCATCAGGCTTGATACTGGCGTGTTCAATGCCAGACGATCACCCAAATCACTGTCAATCTTAGCAATTGTTTCGTGCGTTTTACGGCGTAAGTTTTTGGCTTCTTTGCTCAATCCGTCTGTGTTCAAGGTAGCACTATTAAGCGTATCAATGCTGATATTGGCGGCTGTTAGCGCTTGCATATGGTCGGCTGCAATACGCCATACTTTTTTCACAAAGTTATAAGGGCCTTTTAGCGCGTCATCTGACCATTCAAGCGTTTGATCCGCAGGCGCAGTAAATAGCGTATATAGACGAACCGTATCAGCACCATATTTATCAATGGTTAGCTGTGGATCGACACCGTTGTTCTTTGATTTAGACATTTTTTCAATTTTGCCAATCGTCACTGGCTGGCCGTCTGACTTCAAGATTGCTTTGATTGGTTGACCGCGTTCGTTAAAATCAATATCGATATCTTCTGCAAAGTAGTAGGTCGTACTACCATCTGCATTGACGCGGTAGAATGTACCAGCAAGCACCATGCCTTGGGTCATTAGATTGGCAAATGGCTCGTCGCCTGTGACTAAGTTTTCGTCGCGCATCAGCTTGTGGAAGAAACGCGCATACAATAGATGCATTACCGCATGCTCGACACCGCCGACGTATTGATCGACTGGCAACCATTTATTGGCAGCAGACTTGTTGACCATGTTTTGTGCATCATTTGGGCTAGCAAAGCGTGCGTAGTACCAGCTTGACTCTACGAATGTGTCAAAGGTATCGGTCTCACGCTCAGCAGCATTACCACATTTAGGACAAGTGGTATTGACAAACTCTGGGATGTTTTTAAGTGGGTTACCGCGACCATCCGGTACGACGTCGGTTGGCAATACAACTGGTAGGTCTTGCTCTTCAACAGGTACCGTACCACAATGCTCACAGTTGATCATTGGGATAGGGCAACCCCAATAGCGCTGGCGAGAGACACCCCAATCACGTAGGCGATACTGGATCTTTTTCTTAGCCAGCTCTTTTGGCTCAAGCTTAGCTAGCATGGCTTCGAATGCTTGCTCAAAGTCTAGACCGTCAAACTCACCTGAATTAACCAAGGTATTGCGCTCGGTATAAGCAAGATTGACCTCACTATCGTTCGCTTTGGCATCTGCTTTTAGTTCATCAAAATAACCGTCAGGCACATTGATGACTTGCTTGATTGGTAGGTTGTATTTATTGGCAAATTCATAATCACGTTCATCATGAGCAGGTACCGCCATGACGGCGCCTGAGCCATAGCTCATCAATACATAGTTGGCGACCCAAACTGGCACTTCTTCACCAGTCAGAGGATGCGTCACAGTTAAGCCTGTATCCATACCGATTTTTTCAGCTTTGGCCAAATCCGCTTCAGCAACTGAGCCTTTTTTACAAAGGGCACAGAATTGAGCGATTGCGTCATCTTGCTCAGAGGCATACTGTGCAAGTGGATGCTCTGCGGCAACAGCGACATAAGTCACACCCATCAACGTATCAGGACGAGTGGTGAACACATCTAAGGTGTTTTCTTCACCAGCAAGCTCATAAGGGAAGTGCACTTCCATACCAGCACTACGACCAATCCAGTTACGCTGCATGGTCAGGACTTCAGATGGCCAATGACCTTCTAGCTGATCCAAATCATCCAATAGCTCATCGGCATAATCGGTGATGTTGAAGTAGTACATAGGGATGTCGCGTTTTTCGACCGCAGCACCACTACGCCACCCTTTACCATCGATGACTTGCTCGTTTGCTAAGACAGTGTTATCAACAGGATCCCAGTTGACCGTCGACAGTTTTTTGTAGACTAGGCCTTTTTTGTATAATTGCAAAAATAACCACTGCTCCCACTGATAATACTCAGGGCTACAAGTGGCAAATTCACGTGACCAGTCAATAGACAGGCCTAGTAATTTAAGCTGCGCACGCATGCTGTCAATATTGGCAAATGTCCACGCAGCAGGTGGCGTTTGGTTAGCAATCGCTGCGTTTTCTGCTGGCAAGCCAAAACCATCCCAGCCCATTGGCTGCATGACTTCATAGCCTTTTAGGCGATAATAACGGCTCAATACGTCAGAAATCGTATAGTTACGTACGTGGCCCATATGTAGCTTACCACTTGGATAAGGGAACATCGACAGCATGTAACGACTTGGCTTGTCGCTTGGCTCATTGCTTACTTCAAAGCGCTTGTCAGTTGCCCATTTGGTCTGCTGCGCGGTTTCTATCGCTTGCGGGTTGTAATAGTTGTTTTCTGTTTGGTCTGCTGTCACGGCGTTGCTCATAGTCGGCTCGAAATTGGTTGATACTGATTTATTTAATACGGATTTGTTTAATACTGATCAAAATAGGTGGAATTTGACAATGCCATAGCATAGCGTAATTTGGCGAAAATTGCGACGATATGATGCAGTTGCTTAATAGGTTTGACGATTAAAAGTAATGCATTCTCTATATCCAGTCAGCCTTAGGTATAATAGACAAATTAATGAATATTTATGAGGATTTATCATGACCATCACCATTTACGGTATCAAGTCTTGTAGCACGATGAAAAAAGCGTTTACTAAGCTAGACGAACTAGATGTCAGCTATGATTTTCACGATTATAAGAAACAAGGTATTGATAAAGATACAGTACAGCGCTGGGTAAATGAGCTAGGTATCGACAAAGTGCTCAATAAGCGCGGTACGACATGGCGTAAGCTAGACGACAGTCAAAAGCAAGCGGCTGACGCTAATGTAGACAACGCGATAGGTTTACTCGTGGAAAATACCAGTATGATTAAACGTCCGATGGTTGAGGGTCAATGCGATGATAAAACCCAAGGTCAGCCAGTACTGCTTTGCGGTTTTAACGAAGACGAATTTAATACAAATTTTTCATAAAAGAGCTGTCACTTTGGCACGTTATAAACTATGATTTCATGAATGGAATTAAGTTTGCTTGTTTATAATGGTTAAGGATAAGACTATGAAAAAGTTGTTATTAATGGCCACGCTTGCAACAGCCTCTTTGATGATAACAGGCGTCCAAGCCGCTGACTCATCTACTAAGATTACTTTTGCCAAAGACAGCTATTGCGGCAGTTTTACCGGTAACATCAAAGATGGTAAGTTGTTCCGCTTATGGTTGCTACCTGAGCAAAACTTAGTGATTCGTAATGTGGGCGATGACCAAATAAGTGTCGCATACGTTTCAGGGCCTAAAGGGCGCTTAGATGCTGATCGCTATGATAATGAAACCTCTTATTTTACCGAAAATAAAGGCAATCATTACATGCAAGTATATGGCAACAGTAGCCATAGCTCGGTTGAGTTCTGTGCTTATTAACGATTATTAAAGCAATCATGAATCATTAAAAAGCCCGAGCTTGGTATCCAAGC
The DNA here is from genome assembly GCF_022129425.1 of Psychrobacter sp. Ps1. NCBI lineage: Bacteria > Pseudomonadati > Pseudomonadota > Gammaproteobacteria > Moraxellales > Moraxellaceae > Psychrobacter > Psychrobacter sp. Ps1. The sequence goes on from NZ_JADQAN010000002.1 coordinate 18,745, forward strand.
TCAGGCTTTTTAATGTCAGTTACGGTTGCGTTCTACTAGCTCAACGATGAGTCTATCTCACGACTAATGAGCGTACCAACCCCTTCGTTAGTGAAAATCTCAAGTAAGGTCGCATGAGGGACACGGCCATCAACGATTACCGCGCTTTTGACGCCGCTACGTACCGCATCAAGCGCACATTGAATTTTAGGAATCATGCCGCCTGAGATAGTGCCATCTTCGATTAAGCTATCGACTTTCTTTGGCGTGAGTCCAGTCACCACTTCGCCATCACGGCCCAATACGCCTTTGATATTGGTTAATAGCATCAGCTTTTCTGCTTGTAAAAACTCCGCTACTTTACCTGCAACGAGATCTGCATTGATATTATAGGTATTGCCTTCAGCGTCAACGCCAAGTGGCGCGATTACAGGGATAAAATCTGAGGCAATTAACATGTTGATCACGTCTTTATTGACGCTTACCACATCACCGACGAATCCTAAATCAACTGGTACAGCGATACCGTCTGCGCCAATTTTTTCCATCATCAGTTTTTTGGCTTGAATCAAGTTGGCGTCTTTACCTGTAAGACCAATCGCGCGACCGCCATGTTTGTTAATCAAGCTAACAATCGATTTGTTAACGCTACCGCCCAAGACCATTTCTACGATATCCATGGTGCTTTTGTCAGTGACGCGCATGCCATCGATACGGTCTGATTGACGACCGAGCTCTTTTAGGAGATTGTCAACTTGCGGACCACCACCATGTACGACTACTGGATGCATACCGACGGTTTTTAACAACACAATATCGCGAGCAAACGAGCTCTCAAGCTCAGGGTCGGTCATGGCGTTGCCGCCGTATTTTACGACGATGAGTTTATCAACAAAACGCTGGATATAAGGCAGAGCAGTGGTCAATACTTCAGCGGTGTTTTTGGCATCATCTAAATTAAGCGTCATTACAAACTCCTAAGGGCCGGGTTTAAATTGGTTGTTTTTCTATTATGTCTAATGAGACAGCTATATGTTTTATGAGGCTACTCCACAGGAATAGCAAGAATCTGTTCTGCTAGCGCTGCGTTAAATGGTCGGCATAAAGCGGCAAATGTATCCTGAATATCTTTTAGGTCATCCACACTGTCACCTGCAAAGCGCGCGGTCAGGCTATTACTGGTATTTGATTGGCGCAGTACGCCAAAGCCATGCGCAAAATCTAAACGCACACCATCGATACAGCTCAGCTTGGTTCCTACAGGTAATAATTCATGCGTCTGTTTTAATGCTATTTGCGCCTTCGCAGTAGCGCAAGTACACACTGATGACTTGCATGTTGTGGCAGGCAGGCAAGTATCTTTTAATTGCTGATTAGATGAAGAATCAGTATGAGTAGACATATCTACTAGATACTGCAAGTAATGACAAAATCTCGTTAATTGCTCTACGAGTGAGCAGTCGGTAATAGCCGTTTGCGGCATCGGTAAGTAATGGTCAGCAGTACTGACTATAGTGGGTAAGCTTTGGATGATATCTGCTAGCGGTTTTTTATCATTAGTATCATTATGAGTTTGGCCAAGCCAATGCAGCAACCGTAATGCAGCATACATCGCATCATCATAAGGGATAAAGCGGCTGTCATTAAAGATGAAATGCCCTGATAATTCACCAGCGAAGACAATCTGATTGTCAGGATGCTGTACTTGCTGGCGCATAAAGCTGCTGCCAGTCTTGCTAATCACAGGTGTAGTACCAAGCTCAGATAATAGTCTTGGCAAATGATGGGCGCACTTAATATCGAAAAGAACTTCAGATGCTAATAAATAACCGCTAAGAGAGTTAGGGTGCTCAGTAATAGCAATACGAGCCAATAGATAGAGCAAATGATCGGGCGTAACTATCTTGCCGTTGTTATCAACTATCATCAAACGATCGCCATCGCCATCAAACGCCAAGCCTATATCTGCTGCATTCGAAACAACGGCTCGTTGCAATTCGTTTAGGCGGTTTGGTTCGGTGGGGTCTGGATTACCAAGGGGAAAATTACCATCGGGTATGTCATTGAGAAAAATGACCTGTTGGCAAAAACGTTCAAACAAGCGCTGAGCAATGCTACCAGTTGCACCATGCATACAGTCAATGATTATGACCAAATCAAGTTTATAAGCGTTTTTTTGATTGGCTGCAGTTACCGAGTGATTGTGCTGAAATAATTTTTCAAATACCTGTGCAATAGCATCGATATAAACGTTTGCTACTTGATCAGTAGGTAGTTGCTCAAGTAGGTCGCTTGGTAATTTTGAGTCATGGTTATTATCAATGCTTTCAATATTTTCTGAACGCAAGGCAGAATTGTTAGCTTGGCTATCGGGATAAGCGTGACAACTATGATGATCGGTTAGCTGATGATAAAGCGTCTGTATCTCTGAGCTACTAGGGGACTTGTTATTCACCAACCACTTGATGCCTAGTATGTCTTTAGCAGAATGGCTCGCTGTTACGACTATGCCATGTCCTTGATATTGCATTGCCCAAAATGCCATCATTGGCGTGGTAATCAGACCTAACTGGATTACGCGTAAACCCTGCTGAGCTAATACAGTAGAGAGTGTATGTGCAATGGCTTCACTGCCAATACGCATATCATAGCCAATAACGACAATATTTTGCTTAGTCTCAACAGAGGAATTAGTACTGATGTTTTGAGTCGGTTGGCTATCTTGGGCATTGTAGAGAGTAGCAAAAGCATGGCCTAACGCTTGTATAAAGCTGCTAGTGAAATACTGGTTGACACCACGAATATCATAAGCACGGAATAAGGATTGCTGCGCCGCAAAAGGTGGCATTGCTTACTCTCCTTATAACCGTGATAGATGTTCAATGATAAATAAAAATGAATAGCACAAGGTGTTAGATATAGCTTAATGAAAACCTTAAACGCTATCTAAAAAGTTGTCAGAAAAATTGACCAACAAAATAGCTACTATTGGCGACCTGAGTGTCCAAACCCGCCTGCACCGCGTACGCTTTCATCACTGAATTCTGCAACTACTTCAAACTCAGGACGAGCAACAGGTACCACGATGTACTGTGCCATACGCTCAGCTGGGTTAAGAACAAAGTCTTCGCTACTGCGGTTCCAAATACTAACCATCAGCTCGCCTTGATAGTCAGCATCGATTAGCCCAACTAAGTTACCCAAGACGATACCGTGCTTATGACCAAGACCTGAACGCGGTAAAATCATACCTGCATAATTAGGATCTTGAATATAAACCGAAAGGCCTGTACCTATTAAATGGGTTTCACCTGCTTTAATCGTCAATGGCTCGTCAATACAAGCACGCAAGTCAATACCTGCACTGCCATCGGTGGCACGAGTTGGTAGAGAAAATGCTTCGTCTTCAGTAATTTTAGGGTTTACCACTTTAACTTGTACAGCTTGCATAACACACTCACTTAACGATTTGATGGTTTTTAAATTATGATTTAAAACTAAGGCCTTGAACTAAGGTCTAAATAAATCTTATTCGACATTTTTATATAAATAACAATTCTATATTTTAATTATTCAACAATTCAACAATTCAACAATTCAACAATTCAACAATTCAACAATTCAACAATTCAACAATTCAACAATTCA
>NZ_JADQAN010000002.1:22471-195217 GCF_022129425.1 Psychrobacter sp. Ps1
ATTCAACAATTCAACAATTCAACAATTCAACAATTCAACAATTCAACAATTCAACAATTCAACAATTCAACAATTCAACAATTCAGCTAGAGTATCAGCACGCTGGCCAATCCTAAAAATGACATAAAGCCGACAATATCCGTGACGGTCGTTAGGATAACCGAAGCAGATAGAGCAGGGTCGATATTCATCCGTTTTAGCATCAGCGGTATGCTGATACCCGAGACATTAGCTGCAGTCATGTTGATTGCAATGGCAAAACCGATGACGGCACTGATCTTAATATCATGAAACCATAACTGAGCAATAAACGCCATAATTATCGCCCAGATGATACCGTTTATCGCACCCACCCACAGCTCTTTATTCAATAGCCAGACACGGTTGGAACCACCGATTTGACCCATCGCCATCCCGCGGATAACGACCGTCAGCGTCTGCGAGCCAGCAATACCGCCCATACTGGCGACCACTGGCATCAATATCGCTAATGCCACAACTTGTGCCAATACTTCTTCAAACTGTCCAATCACAGCTGCGGCTAAAAGGGCGGTACATAAATTGATACCTAGCCAGACGCTACGGCTTTTGGCACTGGTTAGAATCGGGGCAAATAGCTCTTCATCTTGGCTAACACCAGCGAGGTTTTTCATGGTGCTGTCGACATCATCTTGGATAATCTCCATGATGTCCTCGCCGTTTAGTTGACCAACCAGCTCGCCATGACTATTGATGACGGGGGCAAAACGGATGTCTTCTGAACGAAAAATCGCGGCAGCATCTTGGATATCCAAGCGATCATTAATCGTAATGGCAGTATCAATCAGCTCCGAGACCAAGGTGTTTTGTTTATGCTTGATTAAATCTACTAGACTCAGTAGTCCCAGCAATTGCTGGCTTTGATCAACAACTAACAGCTCTTGGCTTTCGTCATCGAGCAGGTCGTCGTTTTCACGCAGCCATTCTTGCACATCCGCCAAATAGATATCATCTCTTATCTGGATAATATCGGGATCCATATAGCTACCCACTTCCCAGTCGGCATAGGTATCAAGTTTGTTGACTTGGACCCGAGTCTCTTCGTCTAGCGTTGCCATGACTGAGGTACGTACGCTCTCAGTGACAGTGTCCAAAATCTCAGAGATATCTTGCGCATCAAGGTCTTGGGTGAACAAGGAGATTTCTTGAGAAGAAATGTTCTCCATCAATGGCTGACGTGTATCAACATCTAGCTCGGCAAGCACTTCACCTTTGATATGCTCTGGCACCTGCGCCCAAATCAACAGACGGTTTTGAGTTGGGAAGGACTCTAGTAGGTTGGCAATCTCGTATTCGGACTGCTTTTCCAAAAACTCGGTAATGGCCTCGTATGCTTTATCAGCAACCAACCCCTGCAGATACAGAAGCTTATATTCGGCACTATATTCAGCCGAATTATAGTCTCCTGACAGCATGGTAGTTCGTTCCTGATTGGGCGTCGGGGTAGGCATAAGTGTTCCAAGTTTTTACAGTCAGTTTTTTATAGTATATAAAGAACAATAACAATGACGATTATAACAATCGCCTTTTGCGCAGTCTAAAGCATGTTCTCGTAAGCATTTTACTTAGGTGTTTATTACTCAGGTGCTTAAATGTCTTGATTAAGATTAACGCTTACCCAGTAACGCTCGAATATTGGCCAGATATTCGTCAGCGACGGCCTCTGGGTCTTTGGTCGCTTTTTTCTTTTTCGCTTTGGCAGGCCAATCAATATGATCCTCAGGCAACTCATCCAAAAATCTTGATTCTGAGGTAACGCGCATCTGACCACCGGCACGGCGCTGGGTCGCTAGGGTCAATGTCAGCTCACGACGCGCACGGGTAATGCCCACGTACATCAGACGGCGCTCTTCTTCGACCGTCTCACTCATAATAGAGTTGCGATGCGGTAGCATTTCTTCCTCAAGACCCATAATATAAACAAAATCAAACTCCAAGCCCTTTGCCGCATGCAAGGTCATCAAGTTGACTTTGTTAGTGTTCTCTTCTTCTTGCTGTTGCTCGAGCATATCAAGCAAAACCAGCTTACGAATGATGGTATCAATCGTTCGGTCTTCATCTTCTTCAGCACGATTAATCAAGGACTGAATACTGGTGTACAGCATATCGATATTATCGATACGGTTTTTTTCTTGTTGCGGCGTTTTGGCGTCGCTACGCACGAAATCAATATAACCTGTCTCATCAATCATCTGTCGTACGATCGGCACAGGGTCTGGGTGTTGATCTAGTTCACGCGTATAGTGCTCGATGAATTCACCAAACTCTTTTATCGTACCATAAGCCTTTGACGGCAATACATGAGTCAGGCCAGCGTGGGTACAAGAGGCCAGTAGCGATATGCTGTGCTCTTGCGCAAATAGACCGAGTTTTTCTAGCGTTGCTGGTCCCATACCGCGCTTAGGTGTATTGATAATACGCAAAAACGCGCTGTCATCTTCGGGGTTCAAAATCAGACGCAAATATCCCATGATGTCTTTGATTTCACTACGCGCAAAGAACGACTGACCGCCTGATAATTTATAAGGTACTTGCAACTGGCGCAGTTGTGCCTCTAGCATACGTGCCTGAAAGTTACTGCGGTACAGTACGGCATACTGTTCCCACTCATTACCAAAGCGCAGCTTATGCGTGACGATTTCTTTGGCGACACGCTCGGATTCATCATCGTCATTACGGCAGTTAATGATGCGGATTTTTTCGCCTTGACCTTTATCTGACCACAGTTTTTTCTCAAATAAATGCTCGTTATTTAGAATGACGGCGTTGGCAGAGGTCAAGATACGTGTGGTTGAGCGGTAATTTTGCTCAAGCATAACGATTTTTAGTTTTGGGAAGTCTTCTTTGAGCAGTGCCATGTTTTCAGGCTTTGCCCCGCGCCATGCATAGATAGATTGGTCATCATCACCAACCACGGTAAAGCGACCTTGCGGACCAACCAAATACTTAATCATCTCATACTGGGCAGTGTTGGTATCTTGATACTCATCGACCAATAGATAACGAATACGGTTCTGCCATTTATCACGCAGTTCTCTGTTCTCACGTAATATCTTGGTTGGCAATACAATCAAGTCATCAAAATCGACCGCATTATACGCACGCAAGTTACGCTCATAAAGCGCATATAGCGTAGCAAAAATCATGTCTTCTGGATCGTCTAGCGTTTCCATCGCCTTATCAGGCTCGACCAAGTCATTTTTCCAATCCGAAATCATTTTGATGGCTTTACCGACCAACTCGCGACTTTCAGCGCCACTCAAGTTGTCGCGCATCATCAGCTCCATCAGCAAACGCTTACTGTCATCGCTGTCCATGATGGAAAAGTTGCCTTTTAGCGGGGTATGAATCAGCTCATAGCGCAAAAACTGTAGACCAAATTGGTGAAACGTCGACACCGTCAGCCCGCGCATTTTTTCGCTTGGTAGCAGTTTGCTTACCCGCGCTTTCATCTCACGTGCCGCTTTATTGGTAAAGGTTACGGCGGTGATACGCTCAGCTGGCATGTCGCATTCTTGGATTAGGTAAGCAATCTTACGCGTAATTACAGAGGTTTTGCCGGAGCCAGCACCTGCAAGTACAAGTAATGGACCAGATACGTAGAGCATGGCCTCGGATTGTTTGGGATTGAGTTGACTCATAACGTGACCTGTAAGACAAAAGCAAAAAAGAGGGTAGCGCTGATATGACAAAGATAGATAAACGCAGCGCGCATCATCAACATTCGTATCGTCGCGATATTTTAATAATCTTTATTATAAGAATAATAGAATTTAAAGTTTGATGATGGCATATCATAAAAATCTGGTGGGTCATTATAAAGCAAAAATGCTCACTTTGGGGGAGGACTTGGGTGATGAAAGTGGGGTATTCGGACACTTGATTTTTGGTAAATAGAGTGACAGCGTTTGCGTATCGAACAAAGCATGGATTTGGGGTTAATATAAGGTAACGTCTATATCATAATTTTTGGTAAAAAAAACACATTTTGTTTCATAGAAAATGACCGTCGAATACAGTTAAAAACTAGCTTTTAGGCACTGATATGCGTATAGTACATAAATAATTTATGCCAGTTGTCACGTCATTATTAACCACGTGTAATGAGCTATTAAATCAATTAAGTACGCAGTCAGATATGATATTGATTTAATACGTTGATCTTACGTTGTTAGAAGATGCGTTGGGCGACCAGCCTTTATCCGCGTGCATACCGGAATCTCTACAGTTGGTCACGTCTGACATCGTCGTCAATAAGCTTGATAATTGGTTGTTACCAGCAAAATACCTAACATGTGACTCAATGACAGTTACTTAAACACAGTGACAGTTACTGAAGTGCAGTGACAATTACTTAAATAAAGTCACTTTGTGTTTTCGTCTGCGTTATACCTGTCGCAACATGGCCTGAATGGGTCAGTGCTTGCGCTGTGTCTAACACTCGATTGGGTGAGGAGCACGTATTATCATGTCTGCTTTTAATTGGTCAGCCATTGCTTTTATCTTAGCCGCCATTGGGCTAGTTGTCTTTATGCTGGTCGTACCGCGCTTACTTGGCGGTCGCTCTCAAGGCTCACAAAAGGAAGAAGTATTTGAAGCGGGTGTTGTCGGATCTGGCAACGCCCGTATTCGTTTGTCTGCCAAATTTTATTTGGTCGCAATCTTCTTTGTGATTTTTGATTTAGAGGCGCTATATCTCTACGCTTATGCTGTGTCAGTACGAGAGGCGGGTTGGCTTGGCTTTGCCGCCGCTGGCACGTTTATCACTATTCTGATTATCGGTTTGATTTATGAGCTGAGCTTGGGTGCGATGAACTGGGCACCTGCTGACAAGCTACGCAAAAAAGCACGCTTGTATGCGGCGCCTGCAGGCTTTAATTTGGCGGACATCACCAAGTTTGATGGTGCTCATGAGCTAATGGTCGATCCGACAGGTAAAGTACCTGCACAGTCATCCGGTCAAATCAATGTCTCAAACAATATTGAGACCAATCGTCGTCATCTACAAAACATCGATCACATTAATACCACGGGTAACGTTACTTCTGTGGATTTTGCGACGTCTGCTCAGCAGGACAAAACTGAACGTTAATAGCAGTTGATGCTCAGCTTGTAGCGTTTGCAAAAACGAGCAGCAAAGCATGAAGGCGTCAGTTCTGTATGTATTAATGATCGCTGATGATTAGCCACTTATTAATAATAAAATTATGGCGACAGCGCGAGCAAGATGATTGCCACGCCAAGCCTAATATGAAGGTTGTATGTTATGAAATACACATTAACAAAAGCCAACCCCGATGCAGATACCTATCCTGCACAGACCAGTCAAACGGTCAATGATCCTATCGAAGATGAAGTGAATAAAAACGTCTTTATGGGTCGTCTCGAAGACCTCGTTCATTCAACAGCAAACTGGGGGCGTAAGAACTCACTTTGGCCATTTAACTTTGGTACCTCTTGCTGTTATGTTGAATACGCTACTACCTTAACCGCCGTCCATGATTTGTCACGTTTTGGGGCAGAGGTTATTCGTGCCTCGCCTCGTCAGGCGGACGTTATGATCGTCGCTGGTACTTGCTTCGTCAAGATGGCCCCTGTCATCCAGCGCCTATATGAGCAAATGCTTGAGCCAAAATGGGTTATCTCTATGGGTGCCTGTGCCAACTCGGGCGGCATGTACGATATTTATTCTGTCGTACAAGGCGTCGATAAGATTATCCCTGTTGATGTCTATGTACCAGGTTGTCCGCCGCGTCCAGAAGCGCTTATTCAGGGTTTGATGTTATTGCAAGAATCTATCACCAAAGAGCGTCGTCCGCTGGGTATCCATGTCAATGAGCAAGGTATCTATCAGCCACAAATGACGCCTGAGCGTGACCGTAAGCAGGCAGATCGTATCGCTGTCAAAAACTTGCGCAGCCCAGATAGTATTTAATTTTCAAACAGTATTTAAGTTTTAAACAGCATTTAGACTTGTAGCAACAGTTTCAATATTTTATGCGCTTATCATAGCTCGGTTATGATTAACATAGTTCGGTTATGATTAACATAGCTCAGTTATGGTTGACATAGTTCGGTTATGACTAACATAGTTCAGTTATGATTAATGAAGGAATACATCATTCATGGTCACGGTAGTCGAAAACATAGATCCTAAGATCAAGCCCGTCCCAGCAGTCATCACAGAGCTGGAGCAAAAGTATGCTGGTAAATTTGTCGTGCAGCAGACTGTGGATGAGATTCCAACGGTTTGGGTGGCGCGTGCTGATTTGCTCGATGTTCTCTTATTCCTGCGTAAATTGCCACAGCCATACGTCATGCTATTTGACTTGTCAGCGATAGATGAGCGTCTGCGTCAGCATCGCGCGGGTTTGCCTGACAGTGACTTTACGGTGTTTTATCACCTAATGTCGCTTGAGCGTAATAGTGATGTACGTATTAAGGTCGCGCTGAGTGAAGACGATGTTAATGTACCAAGCGCCACCAATATTTGGCCAAATGCTAACTGGTATGAGCGTGAAGTGTGGGACATGTTCGGTATCATCTTTACAGGTCATCCGCATTTGACCCGTATTTTATTACCGAAATACTGGGAAGGTCATCCACTGCGTAAAGAATATCATGCGCGTGCGACGGAATTTACCCCATATTTCTTGAATACGGCCAAGCAACAATACGAGCAAGAAAACCTGCGTTTCGTCCCAGAAGAGTGGGGCATGAAGCGTTCAGGTCGTGATGAAGACTTTATGTTCTTAAACATCGGTCCTAACCATCCTTCTGCTCACGGTGCGTTCCGTTTGGTGCTACAGCTGGATGGCGAAGAAGTTGTCGATTGTATCCCTGATATTGGCTATCACCATCGCGGCGCAGAAAAAATGGCTGAGCGTCAAACATGGCACTCATTTATTCCTTATACCGACCGTATCGATTATCTTGGCGGTGTAATGAATGAGCTGCCGTACATCATGTCGGTTGAAAAGCTTGCAGGGATTACGATTCCACCGCGCGCTGAAACCATCCGCGTGATGATGAGTGAGTTTTTCCGTATTACCAATAACTTACTATTCGTCGGTACCTTCATTCAGGATGCGGGCGGTATGACCCCGGTATTCTATATGTTTACCGATCGTCAAAAAGCTTATGACGTGATCGAAGCCGTGACTGGCTATCGTATGCATCCTGCTTGGTTCCGTATCGGTGGTACGGCTGCTGATCTGCCACGTGGTTGGCAGCGTTTGGTGCGTGAGTTCTTAGATTGGATGCCAAAACGCTTGGACGAATATGTCAAAGCGGCATTGCAAAACAGCGTACTCAAAGGCCGTACCCAAGGTGTTGCTCAGTACAATGCCAAGCAAGCATTGGCTTGGGGCGTGACGGGTGCAGGTCTGCGTGCGACAGGCGTTGACTTTGATCTGCGTAAAGCGCGTCCATACATGGGCTATGAAAATTACGATTTTGAAGTGCCAGTCGGTTACAACGGTGATGCTTATGATCGTTGTATGGTAAAAGTCGAAGAGATGCGTCAGTCGTTACGTATCATCCGTCAATGTATGGATAATATGCCACAAGGCCCTTACAAAGCGGATCATCCACTGGCCGTACCACCGCCGAAAGACCGTACGCTAAATGATATCGAAACGCTGATTAACCACTTTATTTCAGTATCTTGGGGTCCTGTGATGCCAGCGGGCGAATGTACGACGATCGTTGAGGCGACTAAAGGTCTGAACAGTTATTACATCACCTCAGACAAGGCCACGATGAGCTATCGCACCCGTATACGTACGCCGACATTTGCGCATTTGCAGCAGATGCCATCGGTCATCAATGGCTCGCTGGTTTCTGATGCCATTATGTATTTGGCATCGATTGATATTGTGATGGCGGATTGTGATCGTTAAAGATGCCAGTAAGTCTTAAAGAATAGTTGTTTATCAATATATTATTGCCTGATGGCACACCAAAATGCTGTCACTCGTCAATATAACCACAGTTTTAAGCAGACTGATATTGGCTTGTGATAGAGCAGGATGAGTGAGGAAAGACAGAAGATTATGAAAATTGTTTCCGACAAAATGCCAAAAGTAGATGTGGAAAGCATTCTCACCAGTGATGAAATCGCTGCCATTCATGAGTTTGTGCACCATTACCCACAGGCGCGTGCCGCCTCACTAGATGCGCTAAAAATCGTGCAAAAGCGCAACGGCTGGGTCGATGATGCGCAAGCAAATGCCATTGCCAATATCCTAGATATCCCGATGTCAGATATGGACGGCGTTGCGACTTTCTTTAACCGTATTTATCGCCAACCTGTCGGTCGCCATGTGATTCTCATATGTGACTCTGTGGCTTGTTATTTGACAGGTTATGAGGCGCTGTCAGCTGAGATTAGATCACAGCTGGGTATTGAGTATGGTCAGACTACTGCTGATGGACGTTTTACCCTATTGCCAATTTGCTGCTTGGGCAACTGTGATAAGGGACCAGCGGTACTGATTGATGAAGACACTTACGGCCCTGTCCAGCCATCTGAGGTCGCGCAATTATTGGAGCTATACGCATGAATTTAACGATTTCAGAGCAAATTGCTCGTCGCGGTCAAGGCCAAGCGCCAAGCCAGCTAAATGCACAGCGTGTTCCAATCTATGGTGATAAAGCGGCAGCCACTAGCGAAACTAAGCCTTTGACCTGGCGTTTAGCCCATCATGATGCCGTGCTTGATTTAGCCACTTATGAATCTCTAAAAGGCTTTACGGGTCTAAAAGAAGCACTATCTAAGTCGCCTAAAGACGTCGGCAATATGATTAAAGCGGCCAATGTTCGAGGTCGCGGCGGTGCAGGTTTTAATGCTGGTCTTAAATGGTCATTTATGTCGCCGCCGGATGGTTTGCCGCGTTATCTCATCTGTAATGCGGATGAAATGGAGCCGGGCACGTTTAAAGACCGTTTGCTCATGGAGCGTCTACCGTTTCAGCTGATCGAAGGTATGCTAATTACCGCTCATGCGATTGGCGCCACTGACGGTTATATCTTTATCCGTGGTGAGTATATCTTGGCCGCTGAGCGTTTGGTCGCTGCTATCGAAGAGTGCTTGGCCAACAATCTAATGGGTGACAATATTTTAGGCTCAGATTTTAGTTTTAATCTGCATGTGCATACGGGCGCTGGACGTTATATCTGCGGTGAAGAAACAGCGTTGATTAACTGTCTAGAAGGCCGCCGTGCTAACCCACGTACCAAGCCACCGTTTCCACAAATCTCTGGTGCATGGGGTCGTCCAACCGTTGTTAATAACGTTGAAACGCTGTGTAATATGCCAGCGATTTTGAATCATGGCGTTGAATGGTATCAGTCGTTATCTGAAATCAAAGGCAAAAGTAAAACGCCAGGCACCAAACTATTCGGCTGCTCAGGTTTAGTTAATGATCCAGGCCTTTGGGAATTACCGTTTGGTTATACAGCTCGCGAAATCATTGAAGATTTAGCCGGTGGTATGAAAGATGGTAAAACGCTGAAAGCATGGTTACCGGGCGGCGCATCTACTGACTTTTTGACTGCAGAGCATTTGGATGTAGTCGTGGATTTTGACACCATTCAAAACGCTGGTAGCCGTATGGGTACTGGTCTGATTATGGTCGTCGATGAATCACAAGACATGGTGCCATTACTGCGCAACCTTGAGATTTTCTTTCAGCGTGAGTCATGTGGTTGGTGTACACCATGCCGTGATGGTCTGCCGTGGGGCGTTAAATTGCTTACCGCCATCAATGATGGTGAAGGGCAAGTGGGCGATGTAGAAAAACTAGAAGGCCTAACGCGTGACTTATGGATTGGTAAAACATTCTGTGCGCATGCTCCAGGTGCGATGGAACCACTAATGAGTGCGATTAAATATTTCCGTCCAGAGTTTGATCAAAAAATCGCGCAGGCGGTTGGTGTCGATGTTATTGATGCTGCAGCCAACCAACAGCCAGTAGTGAAATAAGGAGAGCGGCATGGCAGTCATACATATTGATGGAACCACTGTCGAAGTAGATAGCGCAGATAACTTGCTACAAGCCTGCTTATCACTTGGCATTGATGTGCCGTATTTTTGTTATCATCCAGCCCTTGGCTCAGTAGGCTCGTGCCGTCAGTGCGCGGTCAAGCAATTCCAAAATAAAGAAGATATGGAAGCGGGTCGCGGTCGCCTCGTGATGTCTTGTATGGTCGCTCCTGGCGATGATATGTACATCTCTGTGACTGACGATGAAGCCAAAGCATTCCGCAAGTCGATGGTTGAGCTACTCATGACCAACCATCCGCATGACTGTCCAACCTGTGAAGAGGGTGGACATTGTCATTTGCAGGACATGACCTATATGTCAGGTCATAGCCGTCGCCGCTACCGCTTCACCAAACGCACACATCATAACCAAGAACTTGGGCCATTCATCGCACATGAGATGAACCGTTGTATCGCTTGCTATCGTTGTGTACGTTTTTATAAAGACTACGCGGGCGGCGAAGATTTGGGTGTTTATGGCTCAAATAATCGTGTCTACTTTGGCCGTGATAAAGATGGTCAGTTTGAAAGCGAGTTTTCAGGCAACTTGACTGAAGTCTGCCCAACCGGTGTATTTACCGACAAGACTCACTCTGAACGTTATAACCGTAAATGGGACATGCAGTATGCGCCAAGCATCTGTCATGGTTGCTCAGCTGGTTGTAATATCTCACCGGGCGAGCGTTATGGTGAACTGCGCCGTATCGAAAACCGTTATAACGGTGAAGTAAACCGCTATTTCTTATGTGACCGTGGCCGCTTTGGTTATGGCTATGTCAATCGTGATGATCGTCCAACCCAAGCGCTTGAACGTATCAATGATAAGCATGTCAAAATCAATATTGATTATGCATTAGATGAAACCATTAAACGTATCAAAGATAAAAAAGTCATCGGGATTGGCTCACCACGCGCCAGTCTAGAGACTAACTTTGCGCTAAAAAACCTGGTTGGCTTTGATAACTTCTCAACAGGTCTGAATCATCAGCAGCAAGCACTGGTCAATAAATGTATCGAAGTGCTTAGCACTGAAGGCATTTATAACCCAAGTATGACGGACATCGAAACGCATGATGCAGTGCTCGTATTAGGTGAAGACATCACGCAAACTTCATCACGTGTCGCACTGTCAGTACGTCAAGCGGCAAAAAATGAAGGCTTGAAAATGGCGGCGGCGCTGCAAACACAACCTTGGCTTGCTGAACCAGTTAAGCGTATCGCTCAAGATGCGCGAAGCCCAGTCTATGTCATCGATGTAACGCAAACTAAGCTAGAAGATATCAGTAAAGTGAGCGTAGTGGCGACCCCTGAAGACATCACTAAACTTGGCTTCAAGGTTGCTGATGAAATCGCTAATTTCGCTGATGATTTAGCAGACATAGCAGATCCACAAACAGCTGAACAAGATACTGATGCAAGTACTGAAACTGACGGTATGCAAGCGTTGGCGCAGCAAATCGCTTATGACTTGATTCAAGCTGATAAGCCTTTAGTTGTCTCGGGTAGTAGCTTGTCTTCTACCGCATTGATAGAAGCAGCGGCACAGATTACCCAAGCGTTGACCCAAAAACGCGCGGCAATCAAAGCGACCGAGCAACAGCAGGTCGAGGCACATAATGCCAAAGTACAGGCAGCCCAAGCGAAAGCGGCTAATGACCAACCTGAAGAAGACCAAGATTTATCTGCTAAGCCGAACAAACCTGAAACGGGTGTAAATACAGAAGCTCAAGATGATGTCGAACGTGAGCCTGCTGAAAACCTTGAGTTAAAAGAAGTAAATAACAAGTATCAGGCACAAGCAGGTATCTATCTAACGGTTCCTGATGCCAATAGCATGGGCGTTTGTATGCTTGGCGGTCAGTCAGTTGAAGAACTGCTAGCGACTGATTACGATGTGGTTGTGGTTGCAGAAAACCAGCTAACAGATGCGATTGATGCCAATAAATTGACGCAACTATTGACTGATAAAACGGTCATTGCGTTAGATCATCAGCTCCTTGATTGGCATAAAGACGTCGATATCGTACTGCCAGCGGCTAGCTTTGCAGAAGCGGATGGTACATTGATATCAGCTGAAGGTCGCGCGCAGCGCTTCTTCCAAGTTTACGATAACGAATACTACCATCCGATGAGCAGCATTAAAGAAGGCTGGCGCTGGATACATGCCGTCCATAGTAGTATTGAAGGTCGGGATGTTGACTGGACGCAGCTTGATGATGTTATCAATGCATTGATTGCCACCCATCCTAAACTTGCGGGTATTAAAGGTGCTGCGCCTGATGCTGATTACCGTATAACGGGTCTGAAAATCGCGCGTCAACCGCGTCGTTATTCAGGTCGTACTGCTATGCGTGCGCCAATCTCAGTGCACGAGCCAATGCAGCCGAAAGATTTGGACACTGGTCTAACTTTCTCAATGGAAGGTTATAGCGGTAAAGAAACGCCAAGCTCGATGATTCCTTTTGCCAATGCGGCAGGTTGGAACTCACCGCAAGCATGGAACAAATACCAAGACAAAGTCGGCGGTCATCTGAAAAATGGTGATCCAGGTGTGCGTTTGTTCGATCAGCTAGAGCGCCTAGCTACTCGTCAATATGTGGCGCCAGAAGCGATGTCTTCGAATACAACTGACTTGCAGCAAGGTCAAGCGAAACTGGTACCGATTCATAATATCTATGCCAGCTCAATGATGGCATCACGTAGCCCAATCGTCGCAGAGCAACTACCTGTTGCTGCATGGCGTATCGGTATAGATGATGCCAAAGACTGGAATATTGCTGCTGGTGATTACTTGGCGATAGAAATCGATAAGCAACAAATCACCTTGCCAGTACAGCTGGTCGGTTATTTGGCAGAAGGCTGTATCGGTTACCCCGTTGGGCAGGTGAGTATCATTCACCCATCAATGCCAGCATCGGTACGTAAAGTGGATGCACCAGTAACGATGATGGGTAGCATGGCTAACGACATGATGAATAATAACGATACTGCGCAAATAAACGCAGCGCCGACCACCACACAGGAGGTGTAATATGCAAGTTACCCGTATTATCCCTGATGTGCCAAGCTTTTTGGCCAATAGCATGAGTTTTGATACTTGGTCTATTCTGTTTTTGGTGGGTCAATCACTAGTTATCTTTTTAGTCGTGGTATTGGTTGCCGCGATGATGATTATCTATGAGCGCCGTATGTTGGCCTTATGGCAAGATCGTTATGGTCCAAACCGTGTTGGGCCTTTTGGTTCGTTGCAGTTAGTCGCCGATATGCTCAAAATCTTCTTTAAGGAAGATTGGACACCGAACTTTACCGATAAGTTTATGTTCACCTTGGCACCTGCAGTCGCAATGTTTACTGCCTTGGCTTCATTTGCCATTATTCCTATCTCGCCAACGCTTGGCGTCGTTGATTGGGATATTGGTATTCTGTTTTTCTTTGCTATGGCGGGTATTGCTGTCTATGCGGTGATGTTCGGCGGTTGGGCCTCTGCCAACAAATTCTCGCTACTCGGTGGTTTGCGCTCAGCTGCACAGACGATCAGTTACGAAGTGTTTTTGGGTTTGTCGTTGATGGGCGTTGTTGCGCTAACAGGTTCATTTAACCTACGTGCCATTGTTGAAGCGCAAGCGGACGGCTGGTATATCATTCCGCAGTTCTTCGGATTTTTGACCTTTGTGGTGGCTGGTGTGGCCGTTACGCATAGACATCCATTTGACCAACCAGAAGCAGAGCAAGAGCTAGCCGAAGGTTATCATGTCGAATATTCTGGCATGAAGTTCGGTATGTTCTTCATTGGTGAGTATGTCAATGTTGTCTTAATTTCTGCCTTGATGACTTGCTTGTTCTTTGGCGGTTGGCTTGCGCCGTTCAATTTAGATATTCCATTTATTCCACCAGCTTTTTGGTTCATGATTAAAACGCTGTTCTTTATGACCATGTTTGTTTTGGCTCGAGGCTCACTCATGCGTCCGCGTTATGATCAGGTGATGAACTTTGGCTGGAAAGTATGTCTGCCCGTAACCTTAATCAATCTATTGATTACTGCTGCGGTCATTTTGATCTTTTCCCCAACGTTATAGTCATTACTAGTAGCCATCACTAGCCATTACTGATGAACTAGGGTAAAGCTGATAAGGATAATAATCCCATGTTTACTACCATAAAAAAGACCGTCATTGGTATATTTACCATTGTCCGCAGCATGTGGATGGTCAATAGTCATGCGCTCAGACCGCGTGACACCATCCTTTATCCTGAAGAGCCGGTACCTGTACCGCCGCGTTTTCGTGGACGTATTGTCCTAACGCGTGATCCTGATGGAGACGAGCGCTGTGTCGCTTGTAACTTGTGTGCGGTGGCATGTCCGGTAGGGTGTATCTCATTACAAAAAGCCGAGCGTGAAGATGGACGCTGGTATCCAGAGTTTTTCCGTATTAACTTCTCACGCTGTATTTTTTGTGGATTGTGTGAAGAGGCCTGTCCAACGACAGCGATTCAAATGACCCCAGATTTTGAGCTGGGTGAATATAAGCGCCAAGATTTGGTCTACGAAAAAGAGCATTTGCTCATTTCAGGACCAGGTAAATACCCTGATTATAACTATTATCGTGTGACAGGTATGGCGGTAGCAGATAAACCAAAAGGCGCAGCACAAAATGAGTCTGCACCGATTGATCTAAGGAGCTTGCTACCATGATGAATATTTTAAACCATCCTGAATTGGCTGGGTTTTATTCACTTGCAGCAGTGGCGATATTTGCCAGTCTGCGCGTAGTGACTCAGGCCAATCCAGTGCACGCTATCTTATCGATGATTGTATCGTTGCTGGCAATTGCTGGGATATTTTTTGTATTAGGTGCGCCGTTTGCGGGTGCGCTAGAGATTGTTGTTTATGCTGGTGCCATTATGGTGCTATTTGTCTTTGTCATTATGATGCTTAATTTGGGCATGAGCAATGACGAGCGCGAAGAGCGTTGGCTCGATGCCGGCACTTGGGCGATACCGACAGGATTGACGATAATCATTGCCGTTGTGCTCTATGCGATGATTGGTCTCAATCACGATGAAGCGGTCATGATGGGTGGCACGACTATCTCTGCCAAAGCAGTCGGTACGGTGTTATTTACTAAATACATTATGCTGGTTGAAGTAGCAGCATTGCTATTATTGGCAGCCTTGGTCGCCGCTTATCATTTAGGTAAAGAGACAGTCGACGATGAGGTCATCGGTAATGATAGCCAAAACTTCAAGCCAAGCGTAGGCAGTATCAAACAATACGACAATGATAGTACGCTTACAAAGCATGACGGCGTAGAAATGGCTAAGCCTTACGAATATAAAGATGTTAACCCGCATGACTATGTAGGTATGAAGGTAGGCATGAAAGCAGGTAGTCAAGTAGGTGCGAATAAAGTTACGCGCAAGGAGTCAGACTAATGGTACTAGCAGCAAGCGTGGCACAAGATGTGTCAAACGTGCCGTTTGCCCACGAGGTGGCAGGCTTAGTACAGCCAGTTGCTGAGGCGCAAAATGTACTGGGTATGATACCCATGAGCCATGGACTGATTTTGGCAGGTATTTTATTTGCCATCGGTCTGTGCGGCGTCATGGTACGACGTAACTTCCTATTTATGCTAATGAGTCTTGAGATCATGATGAATGCGGCAGCATTGGCATTTGTAGTGGCAGGTAGTCGCTGGGTCGATCCAGACGGACAGATTATGTTTATCTTTATTTTGACCTTGGCTGCGGCTGAAGCGTCAATTGGTCTGGCAATATTATTGCGTTTTTATCATCAGCGTGGGCATCTCGATGTCGATAGCGCCAATGAGATGAAAGGATGATGTCATGAGTTTATTACCATTAACCTTTATATTCCCGCTCATTGGCTTTTTGATTTTAGCCTTTATGCGCGACAAATTATCAGAGACGGTCGCAGCGATTGTCGGTGTCGGTAGCATGCTGTTATCAGCACTATGCACGCTAGTGGTTAGCTATACCTTTTTGACCACCAATCCAGCTGGAACGGTAATTGAGGTTCCGCTATGGACTTGGTTCCAAGTTGGCGATTTTGCGCCACATTTCGGTTTGAGCTTTGATGGTCTTGCATTGACCATGACAGGTGTTATCACTGGGATTGGCTTTTTGATTCATCTGTTTGCCTCTTGGTATATGAAAGGCGACACTGGCTTTGCTCGTTTCTTTAGCTATATGAACTTGTTTGTGGCTAGTATGTTATTACTGGTGCTAGCAGATGATTTGTTCTTGCTATATCTCGGTTGGGAAGGCGTGGGTATCTGTTCTTACCTATTGATTGGTTATTATTACCATGACAGAGCCAACGGACGCGCGGCGATGAAAGCCTTTACCGTCACGCGTGTCGGTGATGTGTTCTTAGCCTTTGGTTTGTTTTTATTATTCCGCGAATTCGGTACGCTTAATATTCAAGAAATTATTACGCGCGCGCCAGAAGTGTTTGATATTAATAATCCAACGATGATGCTTACCACCATGATGTTGGTCGGCGGCGCGATGGGTAAGTCAGCGCAGTTGCCACTACATACATGGCTTGCTGATGCGATGGCAGGCCCGACACCAGTATCGGCATTGATTCACGCGGCAACAATGGTGACGGCAGGTGTTTATTTGATTGCTCGTCTACATCCATTGTTTGAGTTGACCCCAGGTATCTTATTGTATTGGGTTGGCGGCGTAGGGGCATTGACGTTGGTTGTTGCTGGATTCTGTGCGCTTGCACAAACGGACATCAAACGTATCCTTGCGTACTCAACCATGAGTCAGATTGGCTATATGTTCTTAGCGCTTGGCGTGGGCGCGTGGCAAGGGGCAATCTTCCACTTGATGACGCACGCCTTCTTTAAAGCATTGCTGTTCTTATCATCAGGTGCGGTCATCCTTGCGGTACATCACGAGCAAGATATCTTTAAAATGGGTGGTCTACGTAAAAAGATACCATTGGTATTTTGGTGCTATATCGTCGGTGGTGGTGCGCTCGCTGCCATACCTTGGGTTACCGTTGGTTTTTATTCTAAAGAAGCAATTCTTTGGGAAACCTATGCTACAGGTCATCTAGTATTATTCTACATGGGTGTATTTGGTGCGTTCTTAACGGCCATTTATACGTTCCGTATGATTTGGATTATCTTCTTTGGTGAAGAGAAAACCCATGCTCATAAGCTATCAGGTGTGTCGTATTGGTTGCCTTTGACCGTGTTGCTAGTGCTATCTACAGCAGTTGGTGCTTGGATTACGCCACCATTAGATGGTGTATTGCCAGAGAGCGTTGGGCATCTATTAGAAGTTGCCGGTCAAGCACATGCTAAGCACACCGCAGAGTATATCGCGATGGGCGCCATGGCAGCAGGTTTGATATTGGCAGCACTATTGTATGTCGTCAACAAAGGTCGCTTGCTTACTAGCTTTAAGCGCTCACGTATTGGTGGGGCGCTATATCACTGGTGCTATCATGGCCTAGGTTTCGACGCGCTATATGATGTAATTTTTGTAAAACCCTTTTTATTCATCGGCCGCTTATTAAAAGCCGACCCTATCGATAAAACGTGGTTGCTGTTACCTAAGCTGGCCTCAGCAGGTAATAAAGTATTGTCTGCGACGCAAACAGGGTCTCTTCGAGGTTATGCCACAAGCTTTGGCTTGGGTATGGCTGTATTGCTGGTGCTGGTAATGATGACGGTGGTGTAAAAGATGATTGAGTTACAACAAACGTGGATGCTACCAGCATTAATTGCAATTCCTTTTATTGCAGGATTGCTATGCTGGGTGGTAGAGCGATTTAATAAACGTCTGCCGCGCTGGATTGCCTTGATCGGTATGACGTTGACCTTTGCTTTGTCATTGGTGCTTTGGCAGCAAGGTGATTTTAGCGGTATGAGTAAGCAGGTCATTGCGCCAGATGCTGCCGTGCCTTGGGTAGCAGAATTTAGTGTGCCGTGGATACCAAGTTTCGGTATTAGCTTTCACTTAGCGCTAGATGGTTTGTCATTGATGATGGTGGCCCTAACAGGGTTGCTTGGTGTGGCAGCCGTTGCTTGTTCGTGGAATGAGATTCAGCGCCGTGTTGGTTTTTTCCATTTGAACTTGCTATGGAGTTTGGGCGGCGTTATTGGTGTTTTCTTAGCGATTGACTTGTTCTTATTCTTCTTCTTTTGGGAGATGATGCTGGTTCCTATCTACTTCTTGATCGCAATTTGGGGTCATGATGTGGTTGGCAAAACCAAAGAATACGCGGCCACCAAGTTCTTTATCTATACCCAAGCGTCTGGGCTTATCATGCTCATCGGTATTTTGGTATTGGTCATTATCAGCTACGCCCAAAAAGGGGTAGTGAGCTTTAACTATAATGACCTGCTCGGTACGTCACTTGGCGGCTGGGAATATCCAATCATGCTGTGCTTCTTCATTGGTTTTGCGGTGAAGTTGCCTATTGTACCTTTTCATGGCTGGTTGCCAGATGCGCATGCGCAGGCACCAACGGCAGGTTCGGTGGATTTGGCGGGGGTGCTCATTAAAACTGCTGCATATGGTTTGATTCGTTTTGTCTTACCATTATTTCCAGCAGCGTCACAAGAGTTTGCGCCGATAGCGATTACCTTAGGTACGATTGGTATTTTCTACGGTGCATGGCTAGCGTTTATGCAGACTGACATGAAGCGTTTGCTGGCCTATACCAGTATCTCGCACATGGGTTTTGTGGTACTAGCAATTTATGCTGGAACATTGCTCAGCTTACAAGGTCTGATGATTCAGATGCTTGCTCATGGTTTGAGTTCAGCCGCACTATTCATCATGGCAGGACAGCTATATGAGCGTCTGCATACACGCGATTTGACCTTGATGGGTGGTATGTGGGGACAGTTCCGCTATTACGCACCGATACTGATGTTCTTCTGTGCTGCGCTGCTCGGTATTCCTGGTACGGGTAACTTCATTGGCGAGTTCATGATTTTATTTGGCTCATTTGCTCAGTACCCAGTGTTTGTGGTTTTTGCGACATTCAGTTTGGTATTAGCAGGTCTTTACTCGTTGATTTTGATTCATCGCGCACTATTTGGTGAAAACAACATCGCCGCATTGGCAGAGCGAGAGACTAAGTCACATGGCTTACCTGCACGTAAACTAAAAGATTTGGGCAAGCGCGAGCTGTCATTACTATTGATGTTAGCGGCTGGTTTGGTATGGCTCGGATTATATCCACAGCCGTTCCTTGATACCTCAAGTCACGCGATGCAGTGGATCAACAACGCATATATATACAGTCAGGTGACACAGGTAGATGCGTCGCAACTGCTTGATGTAATGGAGGCACGTTAAGTCATGAATGAGATTACAATGAATGATTTGATAGGGCTTGTGCCTTACGCGCCGATTATCGCCGTAGTGATTACGGTACTCGTGGTGATGATTGCCATCACTATCAAGCGCTCGCATATGGTCACTGGTACAATCACCGTAGTCGGTTTGAATATTGCTCTGGTTACGTTACTTGGGCAAATGACGGGCTTTATTGAAAGCGGTGCTATTGCGCCAAATGCTGAGCAGTTATTTGTGATTGATAACTTTGCTCAGTTCAATATGGTGATAGTTCTAGTTTGTGCCTTGGCGTGTTGTACGCTATCCTATGCGTACTTGGCCGATCTAAAAGACAATAAAGAAGAGCTGTACTTGCTCATGCTGCTATCGACCATTGGTGCATTACTGATGGTAAGCGCGCAGCATATGGCGTCATTCTTTATGAGCCTAGAGATGCTATCAGTACCGCTATATGGTTTGCTTGCTTATACTTATATGCGCAACCAGTCACTTGAGTCGGGATTGAAGTATTTGGTATTGTCGGCGACTGCATCAGCGACGTTGCTGATGGGTATGGCCTTTATCTATGCAGAAGTAGGCTCACTGGCATTTAAGCCAATCAGCATTGTGCTAGGCAATATCTTTGAGTCGCCATTACTGATACTAGGTGCGGCAATGATGATGTTTGGTATCGCCTTTAAACTATCGGCTGCTCCTTTCCATATGTGGACGCCAGATGTTTATGAAGGTGCACCAGCGCCTATCGCTACCTTTTTAGCATCAGTATCAAAAGTGGCGATGATGGCACTAGCCGTGCGTTTCTTAATCGATACTACTTTGCTGGCATTGCCATCAGTGCAGATGCTATTGATGGTAATGGCCACTTTATCTATCCTGGTAGGTAACTTGTTGGCAGTACGTCAAACCAGCCTGAAACGTCTACTCGGTTACTCATCTATTGCCCATATGGGTTATGTGATGATCGTGATTGTCAGCATTGGCTCGGCCGCTGATAGTATCTCTAGTATGTATATGGCGGTTTATGCCTTTACCTCTATCGGTGCCTTTGGTGTAGTGACGTTGATGTCGAGTCCGTATCGCTTATCTGGTGAAGCCGATGAGTTGACCCATTATCAAGGGCTATTCTGGCGTCGTCCATTATTGACCGCTGTCATGACTATCATGATGTTGTCATTGGCTGGTATTCCGTTGACGGCAGGCTTTATCACTAAGCTATTTGCTATCTTAGCTGCGGTACAAGGCACCAACTGGTTCTTGGCTGCGATGATTATCTTGGGCAGTGCGATTGGTCTATTCTACTACTTACGTGTGTTACTCACGCTGTTCAAACGTCCTAAGCAGTTCATCGAGTTTGACGTGTCTGGGCAATGGGGTATTCGTACCGGTGGTATTATGGTCATTGCTGTGACGGCGATTATTCTATTCTTTGGTATCTTGCCAAATAGTATGATTGAGTGGGCAAGTTTGGCTCGCATTTGGTAATGTCGCTGAGTTAATACAACAGATAAGTCGCTGCGATCTATCTGTTGTTACGGTTAAAAAACCAAGATGCGCCAGCTTTATGATAAGCTTGGCGCATCTTTTTTTATGCTTACCTTTTTGGTATTTATTTTCTTTTGCCTATCAAAGGTATCTTATAAAAATACAGTTTAATAAAGTATAAGTGACGAATAATTATGAGTGATAATATTCAAACAGTAACGGTGCTCAGTAAAACCACATGGACGCCAAATTTATTTAGCTTTACCGTCAGCCGTCCCGATAGTTTTAAGTTTACAGCGGGGCAGTTTGTACGCTTGGGCGTCAATCCCAGTCAATTAAAATATTACCAGCAGACTGATGAAACTGCTGATACCGCATTGGATGAAGATGTCTTTCGCGCGTATTCGATTGTCTCTTCGCCCTTTGATGAGGTGATAGAGTTTTTCTCTATCGTAATTCCTAACGGTGCATTTACCTCGCAATTGCAGCATTTACAAGTGGGTGATGAGCTACTGCTTAATACCATGCCATTTGGGTTTCTGACGTTAGCACGTTACCAAAAACCATTGCCAAAAGACTTATGGCTGCTAGCAACAGGGACTGGTTTAGCACCGTTTTTGTCAATGCTACAAGATTTAAAGACATGGGAAGATTACGAGCACATTGTACTGGCTTATAGTGCCCGTTCGCTCGATGAACTTGCTTACATTGAGAAAATCGAGAACCTACAAGAAGACTTTGGCACGCTAGTTGATAATCCAGCAAAGCTTATCTTTATCCCAATCGTCACTCGTGAGCCTGTCGAAGGTGCATTGTCAGAGCGTCTGCCGAAGCTACTGCTAGAGGGTACGTTACAAGCGCGCGCAGGTATCGCATTAGATATTGATACTACGCATGTCATGCTATGTGGCAACCCAGACATGGTAGAAGATACCAAAGAGGCGTTAAAGACATTGGGACTGGTAATGAATCGCCGCGGTGAGGGTAATATTGCCGTAGAGAACTACTGGTAGTTCTCGACTTTAATAAAAAAACGCTGCATCTATAAGGCCAATAACCTCTAAGCTGCAGCGTTTTTTTATGGGATAAAACATTGTCTTATGGGATGAAACATTAGCGACTTACTCTTGGCTTGGTTCAGTCGCATCGTCTACAGGGTTAATAGGGCCTTGCATCAATTCAGGATCATCATCATCACCGATGATATCTTCGTTACTGCTGGCCGCCAGTAAATCACGATAGTTGATTTGAGCCTTCAAAATCATTTGCTCTTCTTCTAGCTCGCCATAATTTATCTGTACCTTATGCAAGGTACTCATGATTTTCTTGTTGTTTTTTAACCAACGATGGATATCGAGATAAATCACTTCGTCTTTTGCGCGAGCAATATTGACGTACGACAGAATAAAGCCTAAAGGGTCTTTTTTGAGGACGCTATGATAAAACCAAATCGCCAGTTTGACGCCTTGACGTTTGATAAAAGACTCGCAGCGCAGATTTAATATATCGGTATATGTCTGCTGACCAAACACAAAACGTTGAACATTACGATCTAGCTGCACATGGACCAAACTAAAGTTACTTGCCACCTCGGCATAGATGCCGCCTGCATTGACAGTGCAGTACAAACGAAACCAATCCTCATGCATCTCGACACGTAGCTCTAAAATGGCTTTTACATTGTCGGTGACGAATTTTTGTAGTGCATCATTAACGTAAGTCTGTGCCACTGGCAATGACAACTCATCTTCGAACTTGTCCGTCGTCTTATTATAGATATCTTTAACCGATTGGGCGATACGCTCCCAACCACTGCCGAATGACTCGTCAAAACGATAGCCAATACTCTCGAAGAACTCATCAAAATTGTCTGAATTATTCACGTTATCAAAGTCACTCAAACTTATTATCCTTATAGGGCGCGTCATTCAATCGGTGACGTAAAAATGGCTAAACAAACTTTGCAGGCTATCATTAATTTAAACGAAAGCTAATCATCTATAATTTCTGAGTATCTACGACCATTAGTAATTTTTATACTGATAGGTAGCAAAAGCGAAAAACTGACCTCTGATACTAGTGCGTAGTGAATCTACACATACTGTGCTGCTTGATCATCTGCCGTGCCTAATTAAGACGATGCACAGTTCTGATTGTTGCAAAGTATCGTGCTACTAATGCTATTATGCTAAAGCAGTATATAACAAATACAGTGGCTTCAAAATGAACACATGCGTTTTATAGCAATTCATTTGGTATAGACAGTGTTTCATCTGCCTTGTATATTCTTAAATGCATGTTTTTCAATCAGCGGATAAGGTTACCAATACTGCATGGCAGATGTCAAAATGCCGTCTCAGTGCTTATACTGGCGACATAATTCTATGTCATGTTATGATAGCGCCAGTATAAATCATGCCTATCGTTACAACACTTGTTAAATAGTGCTTTGTACTGATGTGCTCATAAGCTGAGATTCATTGTGGCCTATATAAAAGACTCACAGAGCTATCATTTTTCCGCGCAAGCGCCAAAGCGCGATATAAGTTTGCCTGTTGCTATTGTTATTGCGGTGGCTGTTCATGTGCTGATTATTTTCGGAATTAGCTTCTCTATGGGAAAAGACCCAGCTGCTATGATGCAAGATGTGGCAAAGGCGCTGACCGACAATATGCAGCCCAATGAAGATGCACACTTTATTGCCAACGCTTCACAAGAGGGCGGCGGTACAATAGAAGAGCAGCTCAGACAAGAGAACAATCAGTTAAGTGCAATGTCTGCTGAGCAAATGAGTGAGACTCAAGATATCGTTAATTTACAGCGTAAAGTACGTCAGCAGCGTTATCAAGAGAGTTATCTGCGTACGACGTTAAGTTGGCGTCAGGCCACTGTAGAGTCGGATAATGACAGCGAGCAAGCGCAAGATGATGCAATGGCGCAAGAAGAGCGGCTACGTAAGCAGATTGCCACCTTAGAAGCTCAGCTATCTCAGCGTCAGCAGGTCTACGCAACCAAATCCAAAGTCGTGACGATGGATAGTAATTCGACCACACGGGGTGCGGCAGCAGACTATATCAATACATTCCGTGAGCATGTCGAGCGAGTGGGCAACTTGCATTATCCCGTACAAGCGCGTGCTCAAGGCATTACGGGTGAAGTACGGCTAATGGTTATCATCAGTAACGACGGCAATATCAAAGCCATTCGACTGCTTGAAAGCTCGAACTCTACGATATTGGATGAAGCGGCCAAGCAGTCGGTACGACAAGCTGCACCCTTTGGTAAATTCACCGAAGACATGAACGATATCGTCGAGCTGCGCTTGATACGTACTTACCGCTATAGTGATACAGTCGAAGTAACGTACTAAGGTTAATGTATTCATGCACTAAGAAGATAGGTGCTAAGAAGACAAGCACTAAGAAAAAAGCTACTGAAAATAAAGTTGCTAGAAAGAATGTCACTGAAGACACAACTGCTAAGAATAACGTTTAACGCACTATTTTTTATAATCACAGATACCCAAGTTCATAACACACAGCTATAAAATAAAGAGTCAGTATGGAATTTTTAGGTTTTACCGTCGATGTCGCTACCTTAACGAGCAATGCCCTAGAGCTGGTCATTAAAGTCGCTTTAGCAATACTTATATTTATCGTGGGACGTTGGCTTGCCAAAAAGGCAGTCGCTTTTTCCGATCGCTTGATGACGCGTAGCCATCTGGACGAGACAGTTGCTAGCTTTCTAAGTCGTCTATTGTATGGCGTGCTACTGGTCGTGGTGATTTTAGCTGCGCTTAGCAAAGTCGGTGTACAGACTACTTCGGTCGTTGCGATTTTAGGTGGTGCCGCTGTTGCCGTTGGTTTGTCACTAAAAGACCAGCTATCAAATTTTGCCGCTGGTATTATGATTGTGACGTTTCGCCCGTTTGTGCGCGGTGATTATGTACAGATTAGTAGCTACACAGGTACGGTGACTGAGATTACTTTGGTTAATACCCATCTGACGACCATTAACAATCACGATATCATCATTCCCAATAGCGATATCACGACTTCACCTGTGGTTAATTATACAGCGCTACCCAATCGCCGCGTCGATATTACTGTCGGCATTGGCTACGATGCTGATATCAAAACGGCTAAAGACGTGATGTTAAGTCTGGCAAGAAACAATCCATTGGCTTTCACTGATCCTGAACCTATCGTACGAGTGACCAATCTAGGCGATAATTCAGTCGATCTTACCCTAAACGTTTGGACAACCAATGCCGACTGGTGGTCGATGCAATGCGAGCTACTAGAGCAATTCAAGCAAGCTTTAGATGATGAGAAGATTGAGATTCCATTCCCGCAGCGCAGTGTCCATGTTAAAGGCTTAGACCATATGATCAACCAGATGGGTCAAGCACAAAAGCTACCATTAACTAAAGATTAATGAGTAGCTGCCTAATAGTTAGAAGGCTGTTTAATAAAGCAGTGCTAGTTTAGACATAAGGGTTTGGTAGGTTTAGGCCTGCCAATATCTCAATTTCAAAGTACTCCATCTCATCTTGCTCAGCTTGTCCGAGCTCATGATCAAAACCTAGTAGGTGTAGCACGCCATGCACTAGCAAATGACTGATGTGCTGCGCCACTGTTTTGTCCTGTTCAGCCGCTTCACGTACCATCACTTCATGACAGATAACCAGCTCTCCAAGAGGCAATGTTGGCATCAGCTCAATGACGGCAGCAGGTAATTCGCTTGGATAAGACAAAATATTGGTCGCATAGTCCTTGCCGCGTGCTTCTAGATTTAAAGCACGACCTTCGACGTCATCAGTGATATATATATCCAATGTTTTAGACTTTTCCTGCCACAGCTCAGGATCGATATCTGCAAAATAGGGTAGGGTCAGACCATTATTAATACGACCGTCTATATAATCCAAAGTCGCCATCATGACTGATAATAAATGCTCGCGATTATAAAAAGTATCTAATATTTCATCATCAATACTGTCGGTCGCACTGATATCAAGTGCTGCTAAGCTGGCATGGTTGCTAGCAATCTGGTCGTCAAAATTAGTATTGTCAGGTTGGCTCATATTGCTGTCCTTTTTATTATAAATAAATGCGTTTCTAACGCTGCATCGTCTAGGTTGTTTATTTGCCAGCTCTTTTAATATAAAAGTAGCTTAATTATTGTCTTTCATTGCTAAATTTTTGGCCAATAAATAGAGGCCCATGTATAGAATATATAGAGGCTACTATAGCTAAGTTACTGGTAGGCGACTAGTAGCGAAAGGGCTAAATTCAATAAACTGTTGGTAAGAAAAAACCGGACTACTTTGAGTAATCCGGTTTTCTTATGCAAGATAAATGCTCATAGCAAATGATTGTAATTCAGTGATTAGCTTGATTATTACAGATTGGCTGCTGCATTAGCGACGGCTTGTCTACGCTCTTGTTCTTTAATACGTTCAAACTTACGTTTTTCTTCTAAAGCCATTTGCTCTTCATCAAACACATCATAGGCTTCAACAATTTGTTGTACCAATTGATGTCGTACGACGTCTTTTGAATCAAACTTTGTGATATGAATCTCTTCGATATCCTTTAGAATATCCATTGCTTGTGCCAAGCCTGACTTGTGACCACGTGGCAAATCCACCTGAGTAATATCCCCAGTAATGACGGCACGTGAGCCAAAGCCCAAGCGGGTCAAAAACATTTTCATCTGTTCAGGCGTGGTATTTTGCGCTTCATCTAGAATGACAAACGAGTTATTCAAAGTACGACCGCGCATATAGGCCAGCGGTGCCACTTCGATAATCTGACGCTCAATCATTTTACCGACTTTCTCAAAGCCTATCATCTCATAGAGTGCATCATATAGCGGGCGTAAGTACGGATCGATTTTTTGGGTCAAATCACCTGGCAAAAAGCCCAGTTTTTCGCCAGCTTCTACCGCTGGACGCACTAGCAAAATACGCTCAATCTCATTACGCTCAAGCATGTCGACGGCACATGCTACTGCTAGATACGTTTTACCCGTACCAGCTGGCCCAATACCAAACGACACATCAGAGCTCAGGACGTTTTTTACGTAACGCTGTTGATTGCCCCCACGCGGAACGATGCGACCCTTACGCGTACGCAAACTGATGGGCGTAAACTCGCTAGCCTCATCCAAATCTTCATCATATTCCATGTCATCGTGATCTTGTTCGTCTTCTTCGATGTCTTCATCACGAGAGAGGCTAGATTGGATGATGAGATGCAGCTCTTCTGCACTGATGTCTTTGGTGTTCTGTGCTTCATCTACCATTTTGTAGATAATACGTTCACCGCGTTCGACATTGGTCACATCGCCACTCAGGCAAAAATCGCCTTGGCGCTGCATGATTTTAATATCGAGACGTTCTTGGATATATTTCATGTGATTGTTGTATTCGCCAAGCACGGTTTTTAGCTGTGCTGGGGTCAATGATTCAAACTTTATACGGCGGCTCATGGAATCAGTCAAGCGATTATCCTTTTATTGTGTACCCGACGCTATGATTTGGTTTTAATTGCGTGGCGGGTTGCAGAGATAAAATAGTTAGTGGAATTACAGTGTTTAGGTGATAAAAAGATTGTAGATGATAAAAATGACGGCGTTATTATTGTTGTTTTTGTGGAAGGTAGTAAATAAAAGTAATGAAAGTCTTGCCTTCATTATGGTAGAGAATTTTTAAATTTCAAGCCATACATTAGATAGATAACGCTGTTTTTGTATGCTGATTGCAACTGCTACAACGATTTTCTATAGATCGATTCGATGTTACTATCAGTTCTATATAATTCATCGCTACCCACCATGTGATAGTGCTTTAATAAAATTAATATATTTGGGTTTTATAAATATAAACCTCGTTTACGATGAGAGTGGAGAAACGATTTGTCTACTGTTAAGACCACGGCATAATAGACAATTTGTGGTAATCTATGGGCGATACCATAGGTTGCTGCAACCCATCTAACAACAGTAGTGAAATGATAAAAATTATAAAATAAAGTCAGTGACGAGCGGCTATCTATCACTAATAAATTGCTTGTCCAAAAGATTATAATAGGAAAATCACGATGCAAGATACTGATTCACATTTATCCAATGCTGACAACATACCTAAAAAGTTCGACAGCATCTCTAAAAAGAAAGAAGCGATAACTGACCAGCAAGTGCTTATCGCGGGTGGTGGTCATGTTGGTTTGTCCTTTGCATTGCTATTGGCCCATCACGGTATTGCGAGCACCTTGTTAGAAAAAAACAGCTATCCAACCATCAGTCCAACGGATGATAGTACTCGCAGCCATTATTTAGACAGTCGCAATACGGCTTTATCGCGGCGCACGGTACAAATATATCAAGAGATTGGACTGTGGGATGAGTTACAGAGCCATGCCTGCCGTATCGACACGGTACAGATTAGTGAGCAAGGCAGCTTTGGGCGCGCGCAGCTAAATAAAGCAGAAGAGCGCGTTGAGTCATTTGGGCAAGTCATCGAAAACGCTTGGCTGGGTCGTAAACTTTTATTAGCCGCGCAGCAGGAGCCGTTAATTACCTTGATAGATAATGCCAATGTGACGGCTGTCCAACAGCAGGCAGATAGTGTGACGCTTAGCTTTAATTACAATGATGAAGCCGAAAACGAGCAGCAGCTGCAAGCTAGCGTATTAGTCGCTTGTGATGGGCGCGACTCTACAGTACGCCAATTACTAGATATCGGTACAACCACGTATGACTATCAGCAAACGGCCATCGTCGGCGTAGTAGAGACAGATACGCCACACGAGCATGCAGCGATTGAGCGTTTTAGTCCAGCTGGCCCACTTGCTGTGCTCCCACTGACCGATCCAGAGGGCGATGGCAATGACGAGTATCAACAAGGCTACAGACGCTCTGTCGTATGGGTATGCCCAACAGGTGAAGAAACCAGGTATTTAGAAGACGACGCCCATTTCTTGCAGACCCTACAGCAAGCTTTCGGTCAACGCGCTGGCAAGTTCACAACTGCAGGTCGCCGCGGCGCCTATCCATTGACCCGCGTACTAGCGGATAAGCAAGTAGAAGGGCGCTGCGTCATTATGGGCAATGCAGCTCACACTCTGCATCCTGTCGCTGGTCAAGGCTTTAATCTCTGTATGCGAGATGCGCATGTATTGGCACAGATGCTGAACACACAAATACTCAAAGGCGCAGATATCGGTGATGCACAGTTATTAAAGCGTTATGAGAAAGCACGTCAAACCGACCAGAAGCGAGTGATTCGTTTTTGTGATGCGGTAGTACATGGCTTCACGCATCCTAACCCAGCGATTAAGCTGGTACGAAATATGGCTTTGTTGGCCTTTGATAAATTGCCAAATATTAAACCACTAGTCGCCACTTATGCGATGGGTCTAAAATCATAGTGCTATAGTTAAATCCTCTTTAAAAGAGTGACAGCGTTAACCTCGCTTGAAGTATTGCCTATACAGCTGCACTCGGTTGCCTTGTCCCTCTTTTAAACTGAATCAACTAACTGTAATTAAGATTGATAATAAGCATTCTAATATTGAGCAATATTGAGAGACACCTTATGAAAAACAACCATACGCTGATTATCGGTAGCGGTATCGTTGGGGCAACGCTTGCTTTAAAGTTGGCGCAAGATAAAATGTTAGTGACGTTGATTGATGCCCGTCCTGAGCGCGATGAGTCAGCTTGGCAACATGTACTTAGCAAACGTGATGCACGTGTCTATGCACTTAGTATGGCTAGTATTAATTTGCTTAAAGATATTGGCGCGTGGCAAAAGATTGCTAGCTCTGAGCGTAAGGCTGATTATTCGCAAATGCAGGTATGGCAGCTCAATGGGATGGGTGAGCTATTATTTGGCGAAAGTGAAGATAGCGGCGCTGAGGATAATAGTAGTGAAACTCATGAGCCTATATTATTAGGCAGTATGGTCGAGCCTGCTGTTATCGAGTACGCATTATGGCAACGCTTGCATGAAGCTGATGTTAGTGACTATCTGACCCTTATCGCTGGTCATAAAGTTGTCAATATGGATTGGCTAGGGGTGCAGCAAGGCTACCGTATCACTCTGGACAATGGCGAAGCGATTGATACGCGTCTATTAGTTGGCGCTGATGGGCGCGGTTCATTTGTCCGTCAGCAAGCAGGGATTGGCGTAGATACACTTGACTATAATCAAACTGCCATCTGCTGTGCGATTCAGACTGAGAAACCGCATCAAGCGACAGCACGTCAAGCCATGCTACCAACAGGTACGTTGGCACTATTGCCATTAGCAGATATAACCGATGCTGATAAGACAAATCCGCAGCATTGGCAGTCGATCGTATGGACATTGCCGCGCAATCAAGCATTGGCATTGATAGAGGAAGAAGATCGTTTTATCGCTGATAAGTTAGCAGCTGCTAGCAATTACGAGTTGGGTGCGATTAATCAGATTGAGTCTATCGCTAGTTTTCCATTAGCAGCACAGCAAGCGAAAAGCTACGTCGCTGATAACTTGGTGCTGATCGGTGACGCTGCTCATGGCGTACATCCGTTAGCAGGCCAAGGGTTGAACCTCGGTATGCTGGATGTGCAAGCATTGTCTGAGCAGTTAACGCATGACTTTACCCGTAGTGGCGGTACGCTTTGGGGAAGTAATCAAACGCTACGTCATTATGAGCGTTCGCGCCGTCCGCATAATAGCCTAATGATGCATAGCTTTTCTGCGCTTAACTGGTTATTTGCAGGGTCGCTTGCCCAAATGCGTCCTGTGCAGCAAATTCGTAATGAAGGCATGTACCGAGTCAGTAAAATAAAACCATTGATGCGCTTGTTTGCTAAGCAGGCGAGTGGGGTATAGGATTTTGACTTAGGGATGAGTAAGGCATGAATATTAAGTTATCGACAGTAGTGACAGGTTTGATAAGTGTATTGATACTGACAGGTTGTCAAACGCCACTAAAAAGTAATGCGCTCGATCAAAGTATTGAAGAGCTGCCTATTACGTTAGTACCAGATATTCCAGATTCAGATGGGGATGGCGTACTTGATGATATAGACGAGTGTCCTGAAACGTCAAAACATACGGTAGTCGATGTGAAAGGTTGTACAGTAGTAATTGAGGGAGGTGAGGCACTTGAAATGGAGTTTAGTGGATTTTTTCCATCTATGAGCAGCCAGTTACCTAATATTTATGATATTGAATTTGGAAAAATTGAAGAAAGACTCAGTGAGTATCCAGAAGCAACAGTGTTTATTTTTGGTCATGTTGCATCAAGTGAAATAGATGAGGATGTTTTAGCAAACTTTGGATTTGAGTCCTTACCTCGTCATCGGGCGCTTATCGTCAAAAATATGTTGGTATTAGAACATGGTATTGCTACCGCGCGTATCCATACTTATGACTGCTCAAATAAATTATTAGTTAACGACAACGCTTATATAGATCCTAATTTTAAAGCGCTCAATCTAAAAAATATTGAATCAAAACAGCGCCGCGTAACTTTAATGGCAAGTAGTGAAGTAAGTGACTTAAAGAACTTAGACTATATCTCTTATCAGAGAAAGTATGGGAAATACGCAAAGCATTGTGATCCGTTTAAATAAGAATTGATTATGAGTAACTATCCCAACGCCGAAAAGAACACCATCAGTACTGGCGAGACAATGTTAATCAAAAAGCCAAAGCTAATCGCTAGTGGCACGACTTTTAGACCACCTGACTGCTGAATGATAGGCAAGGTAAAGTCTAAACTGGTCGCGCCGCCAAGCCCAACCGCAGCGGAGGGGTATTTGCGCATAAATACCGGAATAAAGATTAATGCAAAGAACTCACGTACCAAGTCATTAAACAACGCGACACTGCCCCAAACCGCGCCATAAGCATCGGTCATGACAATCGCTGACAGCGAGTACCAACCAAACCCTGACGATAGTGCTAAGCCTTTCGTCCATGACACATCAGTAAATAGTAGTGCAAAGATAAGCCCACCCGCCAATACCGCTAGCGTAAAGATGACACTCATTTCTACGCCGCGTTTATTCAGTAGTACTTCTTTTAAGGTGATGCCCGATCCTTTTAAGCCTATACCGACCAGTAAAATCAAAATCATCAGCATGACAGTCATAGAGTTTTCAGGCGGCATATAATCAGCAGGCAAGAAATAGCCAATCACCATCCCGATCACCACACAAACCACTTGCGCCAAGCTACCTCGAATGCTCACCCGATGCTCTTTAGATTTTACGCTTGGTTTTTTGGCATGCCACGGGCGCAGATGATCGAACAACATCAGCCCAAATAAACCTGAACCAATCGTCAGTATCGATAATACAGTGACATATAAGGCAATTTCACCCAACTGATTACCTAGACCTTCTACCTGAGACAGCTCAATACCGATCAACGCTAGGATAATAAATACCAAGTATGATAGACCTTTGTCGGCCAATTTTGTCATAGTAGGGTTAGACGGAATGGCAAAGCCAATAAACATTGGCATTAATACCAGAACAAGGGTGACTAGGCTTTCCATGATAAAGGGCTCGCAGCATTTTTAATAAGGCGTTTTTAAGAAGCTGAAGATTGTACCATATAAGGTTAATAGTATTGATATGAGCCACTGAGATTCATTGTAAATCATCGCTCATTGTTGGCTAAACTGGAAAAACTGGACGATTATAATGATGTTAATAAATATCTTTTTCAAAATGTTTGAACGTTTTTGAGCGCTTTGTAATTCTTTACCTTATAAACTTTTGTTGCTACATTAAAGTACTGAAAATATTTGGCTAAACTCATGTCGCTATATCAGCTCAAAACTCAGTTTCAAAATCAACTACGCCCGATAAGTAATGCGCTGGTTGAGCAAAATGTTACCGCTAATCAAGTGACAGTATCCGCTGTTTTATTAAGTATCGGTACTGCCTATATCATTGCCAAACCAGCGGCTGAACAGCAGCGGCTGTGGCTTTTATTACCATCATCATTGTTTGTACGTATGGCACTCAATGCCATCGATGGCATGATGGCCCGTGAACATGGCCAGGCATCAACGCTAGGAGCCGTGTTAAACGAGGTAGGTGATATGGTTGCCGATACGGCGCTATTGGCGAGCCTGACCCCTCATATTCTGACCCATCATATCAATGATAAAGAATGGCAAACGTTAATAGCCAACTTGCCGACGAATATATCAACTTCTCAGCATCATATCACTGGTCTGATAGCCCTTAGTATTGGCACCGAACTGTTAGGCGTTACTAGTAATACCATGTTAGGTGTTCGTGCTAACCAAGGGCCTTTAGGCAAAAGCGATCGTGCCTTCTTATTAGGTATGCTTGGTGCGTTTATGGGCATTAGAGCCAAAGCGCCAGTAAGTATTAAAGGGCAGGTGGCTTTACCTGCTATCAGAATGAGTCAATTATTTATATTAACAGAGATAATGCTACTAAAGACCTGTCTCAATCGACTACGTTATATGACAGAGTTATACTTGATGCATAACCCACCTCAGCTGCGATCCGTACTGGGTGAGTCAACAAACAACTCACTATTTCTTACTGTTGTTTTACCAAGTACTTCTACTGATAACGCTCGCCCATTGGAGTTCAAAGAAATGCCAACCACAACCGTTGATAGTCAAAAATTCGAAGAACAGGCCAGTGTTGGTTTTGACTTGCCCGCATCTAAAATCATCAATGGTGAAAGCTGTTATAACGCTTACGACGGCACAGCTATTTATTATCGCTATTGGCTAACGACGCCTTTAGAAGACATGAAAAAATCAGCTATCAAGCAAGCCAACCAACCGTTGCGCC
Organism: Psychrobacter sp. Ps1; assembly: GCF_022129425.1. Classification (NCBI taxonomy): domain Bacteria; kingdom Pseudomonadati; phylum Pseudomonadota; class Gammaproteobacteria; order Moraxellales; family Moraxellaceae; genus Psychrobacter; species Psychrobacter sp. Ps1. The sequence goes on from NZ_JADQAN010000002.1 coordinate 56,232, forward strand.
AAGTTATTTTATTGCACCGAGGACATGAGCATTCAGGACGATTGGCAGAGCTAGGAGAGCAGTTTGCAACCGCTGGCTATCAAGTATTTGCTTGGGATGCGCGCGGTAATGGTCGCTCAGGCGGCATCAAAGACCATGCAGAGAGCGTTACCGAGCTTGAGCGAGATTTAGAAGGTTTTGTCCAACTGGTGATTGAGCACACAGGCATTGCTATCGAGGATACGCTGATTGTCGCCAGTAGTATCGGCGCGGTATTGGCAGCAGCATGGGTACACGATTATGCGCCTAATATTCGTGGCATGATACTTGGTACGCCTGCGCTCAGTATTCGTCTGTATCTGCCCTTTGCCATACCATCGCTAAAGGTGGCACGTACGCTAGGTCTGATGTCACGTGTCAGCAGCTATGTTAAAGCACAAGTACTGACCCATGATAAAGACGCGCAGCAAGCCTATAATGCTGATCCGTTGATATCGAATAGTATTTCGACCGACTTGCTCATTGATACTCATGCGACGGGTCAGCGTCTACTCGATGATGCTGGTGCTATCACCGTACCGACGTTTGTCTTGTGTGCGGGCAAGGATTATGTGGTCGATAAGCAGGCTGAGCGGACATTTTATGAAGCGATTAACACACCGATCAAACGCTGGCAGTTGTATCCAGACAGCTACCATGCAATCTTTCATGAAACCAATAAAACCGATGTATTCGCTGACTGTATTGAGTTTGCTGAGCAAGTATTTAGCGCACCAGTCCAAGTCCCTGATCTGAGTACCGCTCACTTAAACAGTGCCAGTAAAGATAAAGTAGACCGTTTGGCGATTAAACCATTCAATGCAAACTTTGCAATTACCCGTTTTGCGATGCAAAAGTTCGGTCATGTCAGCGATGCGATTGCCACAGGGCTGGAGCATGGATTTGATTCTGGTCATTCGCTAGATCATGTCTATTGCAATAAGCCTAGCGGTCAGAATAAGTTTGGACAGGCGGTCGATAAGTTTTATTTAAATAATATTGGCTGGCAAGGTATTCGTATTCGCCGTGAGCACATATTGGAGTTGGCACGCTTAGCACTTGCAGATATCGAAGATAAAAATCAAAGCAGCAATAAATCATACCAACCAAAACTGTTAGATATCGCTAGTGGGCATGGTTTTTATGCGTTTGATTTATTGAAAGAGTTTACAGAATTACATGCTGAATTACGTGATTATGAGATGCATAATATACAGGCATTGCACGCAAAGGCGGAGCGTTTGGGCATGAGTAGTCGAGTCGTGACCAGTCAAAAGGACGCCTTTGATCCTACTAGTTATATTGATGCACATACGAATGACACTAGTACCGATACTAAAAAATCAGATCTTGCTATTGCTTCTGGGTTGTTTGAGTTGTTCTCTGATAATGCGCTACCAGCGACAGCTTTGGCAGGTATTCATGATAGTTTAAAATCGGGCAGTTATCTGATTTATACCAATCAACCGTGGCATCCTGAACAGGAATTTATCAGTAAAACACTAAATAATCACCGTGGCAGTAGTTGGGTGATGCGTTGTCGCTCGCAAGCAGAAATGGATCAACTGGTTGAGCGTGCAGGCTTTAAGAAAGTCACGATGCGTATCGATCGCTTTGGGATATTTACCGTGTCATTAGCGATTAAAACTGCACAAACTGATGATGAGTGATAGATGAATAACGAGCGGGTCAAGCCTTACGAACGTGTGCAGCTTTTTTCAGGGGGCGGCTCACGCTTTGGTTATTATTTGGGCAGTTATGCAGCACTAGCAGCGCATGATTTGACGCCAGACATTATCGTTGGTACTTGCGGTGGGAGTTTGTCTGCTTACTTAGTACAACTTGCGCCTGACCCCAAGGATTTGCAAGCGTTGATGTGCAGCCGTGAGTTATATCGCGTTATCACTGCCATCAGACATGTCGTGCCAGATGAAGCCAATAAACGTCTAAAGCTGCGCTATATGACCCATGCACTCAAACGTTGGCGGTTATCAAAGCAAAAGGATAATGGACAAAGACAACGTCAAGCAGACAGCTACGAGCGACTGTTAAATGAGTTGCAGCAGTTAGCGATGTTTCGTATCGATAACGAGCAGTACTGGCTAGATGAGCTGTCGCAGTTTGCTGCTAGTGATAATGGTAGCGCTGCTGATAAAGCAACACCAGAGATAGCCATCATTGCCAGTCGATTTTATCAATCACCTACTGATGGCTTATGTAATAAAAAACCTGTACTGCAAGAGTTGTTATTTGCACCGCCGCGCTTAGCAAATTTGCCAAACCTTGTATCAGGTCTGGCCGCCGAACAAATGACATCGCCTGCGCATATATTTGCAAACGGACGCATCCATCCATCTGTAAAGGTGCAGACGCAATGGGATTTTGCCCCAGTGATTCGCGCGTCTATGGCTGACATGTACTATCTACCGCCCACACATATCACAGAGCTCGGCTGGTGCTTGGGAGGTGTGATCAATCTGACACCGATTGAGCTAGCCTGTCAGTTGGGTAACAGCGTATTTGCAGAAACCAAGGCAGGTTATGACGCATGGCTGGCTGCTCCCGCGATTCAACGCGTCTTTGGTTTCGATCCCAATGAGCGCTTGGCAGCAGTACACGGTTATCAACCAATCAGCGTGTCGCCTCGCACTGACACCACTAATAAAAACCATCAGCTACATTGGTTACCATTTGCAGATAACGAGCAGCAACTGAGAGGGCAAAATGTGCAAAAGCGTTTTAACCTAAAACAAATGACCGTCGAGCTAATACACAGCGATTACGATGGCTTTGTGCAGCAAATGCAGGCGCAATGGCAATATGGCTATCAGCGTACGGTCGACTATATACAGCAGCATAAATTATGAAGACTCTCGTAGAAGATACCACCGAAACCTATGCACCGCATATCATTATCGTTGGTGGTACAAGTGGCCTTGGCTTAGCTTTGGCGTTGCATCATCAGACGCTTGGCTGGCAAGTCAGCGTTGTCGGAAGTAGCGCCACAAAGATAGCCGACATCAACAGTCAGTATCCGTCTATTGTGACTTACGCTTGTGATTTAACTGATGACACTCAAATAAAAAAATTACTAGAGAAATTATCACGCATACGCTTTGACAGACTGATTTATAGTGCTGGCAGCTATACCAATGAGCGTATCCATCACCTAAATAAAGCCGATAGCGACCAAATGCTAGCAATTAATTTACAGGCGTTTGAGCAGGTTCTTAGATGGGCAAGCAGCCAGTTAAAGCAGCAATATCAGTCATTGGACGCTAGCAAAAGCGATAAACCTAGCATTGTCTGTATCGCCTCTATCGCAGGTACGATAGATTATCCTTATGCCAGCCTTTATGCAAAAAGCAAACGTGCAATGATTGCTACGGCTAGCGCTTATCGAGCAGCACTTATACCTTATAATATCCAAGTAAACTGTATTGCTTCAGGCTATATTGATACTCAAGCGTTACGTGATTTAAACGATGGCGATGCTCGCCATAAGCCATTTATCATGGGCATGCAGACAGCGGTTGATCATATTATGCAAGCGATTGACGATGATGTAGAACTAGCGATATTTCCACGCTCGATGCGCTATATCACGAGTGCCTTAAATTATTTACCAAAGCCTGTGCTCAATTGGATATTGCGCAGTAAGCTAGATAAAGCCAGATGATTTTGCCATCTGTGCTTTTACTAGGTTTAACCAAATAACCAGTAGAGTAGGGTAAATACTGGCACTCCAATCAGTAAACTGTCTATCCGATCTAATACCCCACCATGACCAGCGAGCATCGTTCCGGTATCTTTTACCCCGTGCTGGCGCTTAAAGGCTGATTCTAATAGATCGCCAAAAATACCGCTTACCGCCAAGCCATAGGCAGCTAATAGACAGACCCACCAATCAAAAGGGGTGAGCCAAAGACCTAATACTGTTGCCAAGATTGCCGCAACTAAACTGCCAAAGATAGCACCTTCAATGCTTTTATTGGGGCTAATAGTCGGTGCTAGACCTCGTTTAAACAGCTTACGCCCAAGCAGTCGCCCACATAGATATTGGGCAATATCGTTGAACTGACTGGCAAATAATACGAAGAGTAAAACACCATGTTGTTCGCGTTGCCAGGTCAATTGCTGTAAGACAATAAAGCTAATGATGAGTGAGAGGAAGGTAACACTCAGTAGTAGGTCTAAGTAGTTGAGCCGCGTATAGTGTTGAGTCGGATTGAGAGAGGTCTTCGGTAGCAGGAGCGTACTTGGCTGTAAGCCTTGCGCTTGGAGTTTATGAATGAGCACGGCTTTACTGCGTAAACACCATAGGCGTTTAATCTCGTAGCTACCGCGTAAACCAATTAATATAAAAAATAAAATGAACAGCCATTGATAGGGATATACTTGCAAATGAGAACCTTGCGTATCGTTCGTTATTTTTGCAATAACATAGCAAGTGCAGAGCGCGGCTAACATCAACCACCACGAGCGTGCTATCAGGTAGATTTTTGGCAAACGTTTGCGTAGACGATGTACGGCAAGTACACTCCAAGCCAAGCTGACAATTATCATCAGGACAATTACAAACACAATATCAGAAGCCATGCCGTGGACACTCAAAGAAGAGATAATATTTTAAGCTATCCATAATGATAGCTTAAATGCTTCTTTAACTATAGTGTTAGATATCCTCTTGATGGGTTTGGCTATTATCTGTTATCTGTCGTAGGTTTAAATATGGTCAGTAACTGGCATCGGACAACGCTCATTTTCTATAATGTGAGAAAAGGAGCTAAGCGTAGTTTTTCTTAATGGCAGAATGATACTGGTTAAAGGCGTTTCAGCTAAGTTAGGATAATCCTCACGATAATGCCCACCGCGACTCTCAAAGCGCTGATAAGCCGATTGAACAATCATCGTTGCTAACTTTAATTGCCTAACCAATTGAAAAATGGCAAGCTCACTGTTAGTAGTAGGGGCTTTACTGCTCATATCAGATAGCATGGTTTTATTATGTTCGATTAACTCTTGCCACTGCTCAATTTGTCGCAATGCTTGCTCTAATTGTTTGGCACTACGTGTGATACCCATATTGGCTGTCAAAAGAGCTTTCAATGCTATAGTTATCTCTGCAATATCTACGTCAGAATGAAATGCTTTATCAGCCTTATAAGTTGGGAGTGATGACTGCTTAGAAGAGGGTAAGATAACAAATTGCGTGTTTTCTAATGTCGGATATCGCCAAATATCGGCAGCTAACTGATGCAATTCATAATAGGCAGTCGCATGTGGCTGTGCCATTTTTTCTAAAGATTCAGCCGTTTTCTCTAAAGCTTCTAAGTTCTTTAAGCGTTCCAATTTTGTTAAATAATGAGGTAAGTTGGCGCCGATGTTGCGACCAACTACCACACACTCCAACAATGAATTACTTGCTAAACGGTTGGCTCCATGCAGCCCTGTATAAGCAACTTCGCCTGCTGCATACAGCCCTGCAATATCGGTCAATCCATTGGCATCAGTCACCACGCCGCCACAACTATAGTGGGCAGTCGGAGCGACCGGAATAGGGTCTGTGGTCATATCGACGCCGAGTGCTAGCAGCGTCTGATAAATCTGCGGGAAATGCGCTTGTATAAATGTGGCTGGCAAGTGACTGACATCAAGATGTACGTAGCCAAGTCCGTTACTACTAATCTGATTGGCTATTGCTCGAGCGACGATATCGCGTGGCGCCAATTCAGCGCGCTCATCAACGTCTAGCATAAAGCGCGTACCAGTCTGTGGACAATAGAGTCGTCCACCTTCACCGCGTAACGCTTCAGATATCAAAAAGCTGCTGTCATCTAATGCTAGACCCGTTGGGTGAAATTGAATAAATTCTAAATTTGCTAAGCGGCAACCTGCCTGCCATGCCATCATGACGCCATCACCAACACAGACGTTAGGCGCGCTGGCACGCTTAAATAACTGACCTAAGCCACCACTAGCCAGTACAACAGCTGAACTATAAATGGTGAGTTGGCGCTCATTTACATGATCAAAGACCAGCGCCCCTCGGCAATGTCTAATATCGCTATCGTTCATGCTAAAAGAAGATCGGCTAATCATAGGTGAAGTCAGTAACTCTAATGCTTCATGATAAGGTAAAATAGTGATATTGGCTGCAGTCTGTGCTTTGATGGTTAAGGCATCCATCACGTGTCGCCCCGTTGCATCATCCGCATGAGCCACACGTCTACAGCCATGACCACCTTCTTTAGTCAAATGTAAGTCACTGGTTTTTAAGACTGCAAAATCAGGTGTATTATCATTTTCTTTAGTTAAAGTAGTTTGAGTAAATGGCACACCTTGCTCGCATAGCCACTGCACCGCTTGCTGTCCTGCACCCAAGATACGAGCAGTATTATTCGTCGCACACAACCCTGCACCAGCAATTAAGGTATCAGCGACATGATCAGTCACAGAGTCCGCCGTGTCTAAGCTAGCTGCGATACCACCTTGAGCGTAGTGACTTGAGCACATCTCAAGTGCGGCTTTGCTTAAAACAGTGATATTCAGCGATTTTGGCAGAGATAGCGCGGTGCTCAAGCCTGCCAGACCAGCCCCAATAATAAGAACATCAGTTTTTATAATATTACTCATATCACTGCAGCTCCTGTTATTTTTATAGCGAGTGGTGTTGGAACAATCAACTGAATGCGACTGACTCATGCTAGGCTGCCCCAACGTTAGCGAACAGCGCACGGTCTTTTACAATGTCGCCACTGGCGGCTACGCGTTGCTTTTGTGCTTCAGCAAAATCGAGCATCCGTTGTAATGGTTTTTTTGCTGCTACTGCTAGCTCAGGTGTCATGAGCACTTCACCGCTTTGATTGGTTAAGCACTGTTCAATCCCTTTTAAGCCGTTCATGGCCATCCAAGGACAAAACGCACAGCTCTTACAGCTTGCACTCTCACCAGCAGTTGGTGCGGCCAAGAATCGCTTGTTTGGTGAGCGTTTTTGCATCTCGTGCAATATGCCCAAATCAGTAGCGACGATAAAGGTATCAGCATCCATCTCATACGTTGATTGCAAAAGCTTGCTAGTCGAGCCGACCACATCAGCGAGTGCCACCACGCTATCAGGTGACTCAGGATGTACCAAGACTTTGGCCTCTGGATGTTCCTCTTTTAATTGCATTAGTTCAGTGGCTTTGAATTCGTTATGCACGAGGCAAGACCCTTGCCACAGCATCATATCTGCACCAGTCTCACGAGCGATGTATTTGCCTAAATGACGGTCAGGGCCCCAAATAATCGGCTCACCTTGGGCGTGTAAATGACGAACGATGTCGATACCGACAGATGAGGTGACCACCCAATCAGCTCTCGCTTTCACCGCGGCGCTGGTATTGGCGTAAACGACCACAGTACGTTCAGGATGAGCATCACAAAATGCTGAAAACTCGTCAGCAGGGCAGCCCAAATCAAGCGAGCATTCGGCTTCCAAATCTGGCATGAGTACAGTCTTTTCCATACTTAATATTTTTGCCGATTCACCCATGAAGCGCACACCAGCGACCACCAATGTTTGGGCGCTATGAGCTTGTCCAAACCGAGCCATTTCAAGCGAGTCACCGACGCAGCCACCGGTTGCCAATGCCAAGTCTTGTATAAAAGGGTCGACATAGTAGTGTGCTACCAGTACGGCATTATTCTCTTTTAGTAGCTTCTTGATATTTTCTTCAACCACGATGCGTTCAGCGCGAGGCAAGTCTGCTGGCATTTTAGCCTTGGCATATTCAATGTTCATCTGAGTGGCGATGCGATTGTCCGTACTCATGATAGGTGCGTCGTAAGGATATTTTTTCATAATGGCAGCCTTTATTGGTGCGATAACGATAAATGTAAGAGCTAAAAAATAGGTAATGGGGTATAACAAATTTATAAGTTATCTTGATTATGCTCATTTTGAGCATAATTACAAGTGGTTTTTATACTTAATAAGTCAAAATATTGGGTTTTATTGCTAAAAATGACGTGCAGTTAAGCCGTACTGAGCTTGAAAATGGTGCTAATTCATGCCCCTTATAACTATTTATCGATATTGATTTTTCATACTTACAACCACAGACTATGATAGTTTTAGATTCGAGCTATACTAAGCCATACCATAGCTATTAACCCCAATAGCCTTTCACGTTTCAGAGAAAAAGGATAATTCCCAAAGCCATGACGTTGTCTTATTCACATGCGCACCAGCAAGGTAGCGGCACGACAGAAGTGGTCGCCGTATTGGTCGCTATCACAGATCATATCGCGCGCGTTCTAACCGTTGACCAAGGTAAGCTGTTGCCAAATGGGCCACTTATGCCGCTACATCGCTCGTTACAAGCAGGTGTGCGTCAATGGGTAGAGGAGCAAACGCAGCAACCGCTTGGATATTTGGAGCAGTTATATACCTTTGTCGATACTAACAGGCGTAATATTGATGGCCATGCGTTGGTGTATGTGAGTTATTTAGGTTTGGTGCAAGAGATGCAAACGCAGGCACTCCAAAGCAAAGCACTCTGGCGAGATTGGTATGATTATTTCCCATGGGAAAATCATTTGGACGGTATGCCTAGTATTATTATGGACTTTATCGTGCCAGCACTACTCGAATGGGCCAATACTGCCAACGACTCGATTGTCCAACAGCGCAGGCGTCAGCGAGTTGGCCTGTGTTGGGGGCTGGACGAAGCGTTTTTGGCAAGTGGCAAACTCACTGACAGTCAATCATTCAACGAACACGATAATGAAAGTAGAGAATGGATTGCAGAGCATGTATTACTACGCTATGAGATGCTTTATGAAGCAGGACTGATACCTGAAGCTCCTAATTATCCGCCCAATTATCAGGCTGTTGCCTTGCCAGAGGACTGGTCACAACGCATAGGCGTACCCATGTATTACGATCACCGTCGCGTGATCGCTACTGCTATCTCAAGACTGCGCGCCAAGATTGAATATAGACCGCTTATTTTTGGTCTGATGCCAGACGTCTTTACCTTATCGCAGTTGCAGCAGAGTGTTGAGGCGTTATCAGGAGTGCGTTTGCACAAGCAAAACTTCCGTCGCTTGCTCGATTCACAAAACCTAGTGATGGAGACTGGGGAGAGTAGCACTGCTCAGCGCGGTCGTCCTGCCAAGTTATATCGCTTCCGCCATGATATTGAATTACAGAGTTTATTGATGGACAGCAAACTTCCTAAGCGCAAATAGTCATTTCAAGCCAGTCCGTTGTATCTCTAAATCGGTTTGTATCACGAAAAATTTGTCACCTTTCCTTGCAGGGTCGCTAACTTTACGCTATATTTATGCTCATTTTGAGTTTAAATGACGAGCAGTTTCTATCAATATCATGCCTAGATAAGGGTCAAAGATGACAATTGAAAAAGAGCCAGCATTGGATGACGTATTGCTCAAGCCATTGGTTGAGAATGCACTAACTGAAGATTTGGGTAGGCGTGGTGATGTAACGTCACAAGCTACTATCCCAGCAGATATGCAAGCGCAGCTACAGATCAAGGCGCGGCAAGCAGGCGTGATATGTGGTATCGATTTGGCACGTTTGTCTTTTGCCTTAGTCGATGCACAAATTGAGTTTATTGCACAAGTACAGGATGGCGAAACAGTAGAGGCTGGCGCAGTGTTAGCGACCGTAAAAGGTAACGCGCGTCACTTGTTGACAGCAGAACGCACGGCACTGAACTTTATGACCCATCTCAGCGGTATTGCGACAGCGACCCGTCAGATTGTCGATAGTGTGGCCCAATATCCTGCGCAGATTACTTGCACACGCAAGACCATTCCAGGCTTACGTATTGTACAAAAATACGCCGTACGCTGCGGCGGCGGACGCAACCATCGCTTGGGATTGGATGATGCGATTTTAATTAAAGACAATCATATCGCCATTGCTGGTGACATCAAAACAGCCATTCAGCAAGCACAGAAATTTGCTGGGCATCTGATTCCTATTGAGGTCGAAGTCGATACGCTAGAGCAATTAGAGCAAGCGCTTGATGCAGGTGTGAGTTTAGTGCTATTAGACAACATGTCGCCTGAAACATTGTCGCAAGCGGTTACTATGTGTCAGGGTCGCGCAAAGACTGAAGCCTCAGGTGGTATTACGCCTGAAACGGTACAAGCGGCGGCAAGTACAGGGGTTGATTTTATCGCGATTGGTTATTTGACGCACAGTACGACAGCCTTGGATATTGGGCTGGATTTTAGTGCATAAGTGCAGGCGTAATAAAGGCTAATATCATTATATACGCTAGATTTTAGCGAAAGGACTATCACCGAGTTAATAGAATGGCAATTTATACTGACAGCTTGTACTGATAATCGGTTAAATGCTTGTTTTTACACTGAAACTTTACTAAGGTGACATGTAGGCGTAACGGCGCAAAGTTAATGATTTTATTAGCTTATCTGCCTATGCTACAATGCTATTTTTAGTTGCCTATTGGGTCATCGTTGCACTCGCACGATGACCTTATCTTTTTGCACAAGCGGTATCAATAGACAAGCGAGCGCTCAGTGAATACTGAAATTATCAAGATTATCTTGGCCTTTGTGGTATTGATCAATCCATTTAGCGCATTGACGTTGTTTTTGGATTTAACGCGTGGTTATTCTATGAACAATCGACGCAAAGTTGCGCGCGTTGCTTGTCTGACCATTTTTATCACCATCAGCTTTTTTACGGTAGCAGGCGAAGTACTACTAAAAGCCCTTGGTATTTCTATTGGCTCGTTCCAATTGGCAGGCGGTATATTGGTGTTTTTAATTGCCCTAAATATGATGAATGGGGAGGGTAACCCTGTTAAACCTGATCAAGAGAACTTTGATGTTGATCATGTGAAAGATGCGCCAGTCTCGATGGCAGCTGCCGTAGTTCCCCTCGCTATTCCTATGATGATTGGTCCTGGCGGTATCTCTACTGTCATTATTTATTCTTCGCAGGTCTCTGGCGTTTTGCGAGTATCAGCGGTGCTAATTGCAGGTTTGCTAATCAGTCTGTTTTGCTATTTGGCATTGATGGCGGCAGGTCGTATCAGTCGCTTACTAGGCGATACTGGCTTGAATATCATGAGTCGAATCATGGGTATGCTATTGGCAGCCGTTTCTATCGAAATTATCGTTAATGGACTGCGTACGCTGTTTCCTAGCTTGATGTAAATGATCAATACAATATTATCGCTAACCATATATATTTATACAGTGGTTAGCGGATATCGACCTGATTCAGTATTATCCAATACGTCGTTTACTTAATATTCAGTTTATTCAACACTCAGCTTATCTATCATTTCTCAGTTATACCTCTATCAGCTTTGATACAAATGCCAAGCCAGATACAGCATCAGTAACCCTACTAAAGCATCCAGTATGTTCCATGCCTTAGGCTTCTCAAATAGAGGCCTGAGTAATCGCGCACCATACCCAAGTGCAAAGAAGAAAAAGAACGAAGCGCTAATTGCACCTGCGGCAAACGTCAATTTACTACTTGCACCTGTAGAGACCATGCCGACGAGTACCAATGTGTCTAGATAGACGTGCGGGTTTAACCAAGTAAAACCAAAGCATAGTAGTAAGGCTTTTTTTAAGCTAGTCACGACTTGTCCTTCAACAATCAAAGCGTGTGACACACGTATGCTGGCATACAAACTCTGTAAGCCGTACCCTAATAAAAATATAACACCTGCTATTTTTGCGATATCTATAACATGAGGATAGCGAGCCGTAACTGCACCAAAACCACCAACACCTGCTGAGATTAAAAACGCATCGCTCACCGCACAAAACAAGCAAACAAAAAATATGTGCTCGCGTTTGAGACCTTGTTTAAGTACAAAAGCGTTTTGGGAGCCAATAGCAATGATGAGAGATAACCCAAGTAGGAAACCAGAGATATAATCGGGAGCATTCATAATACGGTGCTTAACGGTTGGCGTGTAGGAATGGTGACATTTTGCTTACTGGCAGGCCAGCAAAAACCTGCTAAGATACGCTATTGAATGAATGTATGCAATATGCGCACAATGTGAGTGTAATAGACGAGGGGCAGAGCAAGTCATGGTAGTCAGTTTGACAAGAATGCTACAGTCATTTGGGCAAGCTCAAGATGACCTACCGACATTGGCAGCAAAGAATGCTCAGGAGATGAGTGTCAATCATGAACGGGATGCTGCTGCCAATAGTGATAGCAATCACGCAGTACAAGAGCGTTCTACACTAACTCCGCCTGAACGTGTAAACCGCATATGTGATGCGTTGGCACAAGTGAGTGATAGCCAATCATCCACGCCTTTGACCGATCGCTATCTGAGTAATCGTGCTCAAATGCGCCCAACCAATAGACCGCCTTTTGACCCAGATACTTTGTGGTATCTCAAACATGGACGTTGTCCGATTATGACTGAGCTTGTTGATGTGGTCGATGAAACCACCCTAAATGCCATGCCTATCGAAGCCGTTGCGATATTAGATCGTATCAACGGTAAGCTAAAGCGTTATCGTGAGTGGAGTAGTGAGCTAAACGAACAGCAACAGCAGCAACATAATGAGCGTCAGTTCGTCATCGACAAGCTAGTATCCGAAAGTATCCCTGAGGCATTGTATCATTATGAGCAGCTACAACGCTTCAGTCCGCATCGCACCAAAAATAACATGGTGCAGGGCAAGATGACGGCCGGTGATATGCTGACAGATTTGTTTTTAGAGATTGACTATGAGCTTGACGAACTATTGGATGAATTGCATCAGACAGTTTTGAACCGCCTTGCCTCAACCCACCGTTATGTTAAGAGCCGTACGCAAAGTTAAATTTTCTTTGATGATGTTTTTTTTGAATACTCGCAAAGGTTAAGTATTATCAAAAAACAAAATCGACCCAGTGCATAACAATATAGGGCTTTAATAGAGCCTTATTTTTTTGTTTAATAATAACAACCACAAAAAATCAGCCACGACATTCTGATAAGTAATAAGGACAATATAATGACCCAAATGACTGCAATGTTCGTAATGTTTGTTTTGTATGGGCTGTTGCCAGCGGCTGGATTATATCTAGGTTACCGTGGCATTAAAAAAGTCACAGCACCCAAAATGCTCGAATATAAGGCGATGCCGCAACTGGGTTATATACCTGAAAAAAGCCTACCTGTCGACGTTAAAACTGCTCTGGAGCAAATTAATACAAAGGGTGAAAAGTTGCGTGTCATGTATGGCGATACCAATAATGATGGCAAGATTGATGATAAGGATACCATCAACGAAACTTATATTATGATTCAAAACTTAATGGATAGGCACGTGCCACAAGCAGTGGCTGACTATCGCCGCTTGCACGATTTAGATGTGACGGATAGTGCGCTTGCTGATACTACCAAAATCAAACATTCTAATGTCACTGGCAAAGAAGCCTTGTTAGACGTGCTTAAGACAATTAACACACAGTTCGATGACCTACTCAACGCGTCATATCATCAAGATGGTCAAAAACTACTTGCAACCAATCGCTATCTCCAAAAACGTTTTGACAATCCTGCTAACAACACAGAGTTTCAAAAGCCCGATAGCAATGCCAGTAGTAATGCCAATAATAATGCTAGCAGTGATGTAAATATTCAAGCGATTGAAAGCCCAACTGGTGAAAATGTGAGTGCTAAAGACATTAAGCTGTAAATACAAAGTTGAACGGTGAAAGGGTAAAGAGCAAGCGTATATGAGTATCTTAATAGGCATTGGTATTGTAACGACCGTCACTACCTTTTATCTAGGTAGAAAAGGCTGGCAGGCTTTTCATAAAGCCGTCGGTATCTCACCTGGTGTGCTCACTTATCAGGATTATGATGCGCCCTTGTCATTAGCCACATTAAGCTTGCAGCAGTTAACGTTAAATAAACAGCACTTAAAAAACTTGTCAGAGCAACAACTACGCCAGTTAAAAGGTATCGATGAGAAAGTAAGCAGCTATCACGCTTATCAAGCAGCCCTACACGCTCAATATAAGACACCAGCGATAACAGAAGCACAGTTTGTATTAAGTAAAATGCTGCAAACACGGTTACCCGAGATGCTAGCTACTCACTATCAATTAACAAATATAAACGTCACTAATGAGAATAGCGAAAAGAGGTTAGAGGCTAGTGAGTTATTGCAGAGTGTTTTAGATAATATCGAACAGCGTTTGGATAGATTACTGGCACAAATGGACGAGGAGCAGCTACAAGAGCTGCGAGTCATGAAACACTATATTAATAGCCATGATAGCTGAGCCGCTATATCTATACTGAGCGACTGTGACCTCTGTAAACTGTGAAGCCTATAAAAAGACACAAAAAAAGCGGTCAATGACTATTTATCATTGACCGATTTTTTATGTTTATCCCAAATCTATTTAAGACTTAGAATAATGTTAAATCAATTTAACTAGCGCTTATCATTGCGATCACGGGTGTTGCGTGTACCGCGGCTGGCAGGGCTAGCGCTACTTTTAGGTTTCGCGCTGCTATTGCGGTTATCGCTACGAGTGTCAGTGCGACGCGCTTTAAGCGGCTTATTTCTAATACGTTCTTGCTTTTCTTTGGCTGCGCCATGTAGACCCGTGCCATAACGTGGACGCAAGCTGACCAAATCCGTCAACGTGTTGATTTCTTTTTTATCAAGCTCTAAGAAACGGCCAGTACGTAGCTCTTTTGGTAGAACAATCGTGCCATAGCGTGTACGTAGTAGACGACTAACTTTTAAACCTTGTGACTCAAATAAGCGACGTACTTCGCGGTTACGGCCTTCTTTTAGCTGGACGTGATACCACTTGTTGACGCCTTCGCCGCCGCCTTCTTTGATGTCTTCAAATTTTGCAAGGCCATCTTCTAGCATGACACCAGCGGTCAATGCACGAGCGATATCAGGCGTTACTTCACCCAATACACGTACCGCATATTCACGAGTAACTTCACCAGATGGATGCATCAAGCGATGCGCCATTTCGCCATCATTAGTAAATAACAATAGGCCAGTTGAGTTGATGTCCAAACGTCCAACCATTACCCAGCGGTCATGAGTCAGCTTTGGCAAACGTTCGAAGACAGTTGGGCGGCCTTCTGGATCTTTAGCAGAGCAAACTTCGCCTTCAGGCTTGTAGTAAGCGATAACACGGCGACGCTTCTCATTTTCAGAAGTGTATTTGATTTGACGGCCATCAACGCGAATCTCATCACCTTGCGAGACGCGATCACCAATGGTCGCAGGACCGTTATTAACCGTTACGCGGCCAGATTTGATGACTTCTTCCATTTGACGGCGTGAACCAAGTCCCATACGGGCGAGTGCTTTCTGTAATTTTTCGTCTTTCATCATAATATCCTTGAGTCGGTGGGTTACATTTCTCAATGTAAAAAATTGGATTGACTATTCTACGCTATTTTAACAAATTTAGCACGTAAACCAATACCTTACTGGTTAACGATGTATTCACCCATAAATACGTAATACTGTTTAATTCACTTATTATAAAAATTTATCAGTGAGTAGGCTTTATCTTACGCTAGGATTTTGTAGCGTACACAGGTACAATATTACTCTTAGTCAAAGATTGACGAAGCAAAGGACAGGCATGCAAAGTATTTGCGCGCGCTGTCTTTATTTTTTTATATCGTACCCTCTATTGGAGTTACTATGTCTACTGCCCAAGAATCCGCCACCATTTTGGACGGCAAAGCACTTGCCAAACAAATAGAACAGGATCTGCGCACGCGCGTAGATACGATTAAGGAAAAGACTGGCCGCACCCCAAGCTTAGCGACGATATTGGTTGGTGACGATCCAGCCTCTGCCACTTATGTTCGTATGAAAGGCAACGCCTGTAAGCGTGTTGGCATGGACTCTATACGCGTTGAGATGCCAAGTGTCACGACCACTGAGCAGCTCATGGCAAAGATAGATGAGTTAAATAGTAATCCAGATGTACACGGCATTTTGCTACAGCATCCGGTTCCTGAGCATATCGATGAGCGTGCTTGTTTTGAGCAGATTGACTTAGCAAAAGATGTCGATGGTGTGACTTGTCTTGGTTTTGGTCGTATGGCGATGCAGCAGTCAGCTTATGGCTCATGTACACCGCAGGGCATCATGCATTTGTTAGAGCATTATAATATCGAGCTATCAGGTAAAGAAGCCGTAGTCGTAGGACGTAGTGCTATCTTAGGTAAGCCAATGGCGATGATGCTATTAAATGCCAACTGTACCGTGACCATTTGTCATTCTAGAACTCAGGATTTGGCATCGCATATCAAGCGTGCTGATATCGTGGTTGGTGCAGTAGGTGTGCCTGAATTAATCAAAGCAGAGTGGATCAAAGCGGGCGCGGTCGTCATCGATGCAGGGTTCCATCCTACCGATGATGGCGGCGTGGGTGATATCGAGCTACAAGGCGTAGAGAATATCGCCAGTGCTTATACGCCAGTACCAGGCGGCGTTGGACCGATGACTATCAACACGCTTATTCGCCAAACGGTCGATGCTGCTGAAAAATCAGCGGGTTTGAATAAAGGCTAAAAAAATAGTCATACGAATACTGATTGCCGATATATAAGGGGCCTGAGGTAACATAGACTCAGGCTAAATCAACCACATTTCAGTTGATAGGACCTAAACATGGCTAAAAAAAACGTAGGTGTTCATGAGCGACTACAAAGTATTGGTAGAGAGTTTGTCGATGTCTGTCATTACGTTATTTTATTTCTAATCAGTGTGGTTGTCGTTTGGACTGCAGGTAAAGAGTTTATTTATATTGTCCAAAAGGGCTCAGCGGATCTAAAAGACATATTGATGTTATTTATTTACCTTGAGCTACTGGCTATGATAGGTATCTACTTTAAAACCCACCGACTGCCAGTACAGTTTTTGATATTTATTGCCATAACGGCCTTGTCACGACATTTGGTGGTTGATGTACAGGCAGTTTCAGACTATTTCCATTTATGGCTGCTAGCGACAATTTCCGTGGCCATCATGCTACTAAGCGGCTCTATTGTAATCTTGACTTGGACAGCAAAAACGTTTGGTCGCCCAGAAGACAATCTCGATAAACAACATGCAAACCTAACGGTTAAAGCATTGTTGCCTGATAATGCTCAAGCGCCTGATAGCCATACTAAGCATCGCCGTGAATAATTAGATAGCAATACAGAAAGATAGCAACATAAAAAAAGAGCGACCAGTGGTTGCTCTTTTTTTACGGATGGCATTTGGTATTACAACCATTTCAATCTTTTGAAGTTATAGTACAGATAGCTACATAAGGCGATAATAATGGCCATGATGACAAGGTAAGAGTATTTCCAATGCAGCTCAGGCATAAAATCAAAGTTCATGCCATAGATGCCAGCGATGGCTGTCGGCACTGCTAGAATACCTGCCCATGCAGCGAGCTTACGCACCACTTCATTCTGACCCATATTGACCATCGCCATATAGGTATTCATCACCACGCTCAGCATTTCATTGAGGCCATTAATAGCATCTAGTGAGTGCAACAGGTGATCGTTCACATCGCGAAAGTACGGCTTAGCGGCTTGAGAAAATCCAGAGACAATCTCACTTTTTTTATGATTGATAAAAAAGCTACAGATGTCTTGCACAGGTAAGATAATGGCGCGCATATGTACCAGTTGTGACTTTAGCTCGTAAAGGTTTTTTAGGGTACCTTTATCAAACTCATAGGTGAAGACTTTGTGCTCCTGCTCACGCAAATAGCGACCCAATCGGTCAGTGATGGGCATGTAGTTATCAACGATAAAATCGAGGATAGCGTGCAATACAAATATAGGCCCCATGCGTAACTTCTCAGGGCGACGATGGCAATGCTCACGTACTGGCGCATAAGAGTTTGACGGACCATTGCGAATTGTAATGAGGTAGTTTTTACCCATAAATATCGCAGTAGTACCATAACGGATGACATTGTCTTCGAGCTTGGCTGTACGTAGCACCACAAAGACCATATCATTATCGTAGTTTTCGACCTTAGCACGTTGATGATCAGCAAAGGCATCTTCAATCGCTAGCTCATGCAGGTCAAAGGCTTCTTTTACTTTGACCATGGTTTCTAAGCTTGGATCATATAGCCCAAGCCAAATAAATTGACCGTTGTTCCCTAGCGTACGACTCACATCGTTGAGCGCCACTCTATTAAGATTCTCACCTGTTTTACGTGAGTAAGCGTAGCAATTGACCACTTCGCCTGCGCTTGATGAGTCAATATCTTCATAGCGTTCAGAGTCAGGATCGTAGACCGTCATGGTCTCGATAGTGTCTTCAGTAGTGGCGTCCACATCACCATAGATATAACTATCATCATCGTCCAAATAGAGATGCTTGTCATTCATATTGGCATAGATATGATTCATATTGGAATCAGAAGCAATATGCGCCGTTTTTTTAATCAATTGATTATTATCATTTTCCATATACTTTCCTGTCATATAATAAAAAACTTCAATAATCCAAATATGCTGTGAACGCTGCTACGGTTTTATCGTGTGCCAATACTATCTATAGGGCATAGCTTTTTAGCGTATCGATATCTACCAATGTCAGCAGGCTCTCGTGACATGCTTCTAGTTTGATTTGCGGTGCGATATCAAAGTCCAATGCTTCAACCCAACGTAGCGCGCAGATGCACCAGTAGTCGCCAGGTTTGAGACCAGGGAAATTGTATTCAGGTAGTGGGGTAATCAGGTCGTTACCGCGACTGGCAGAGAAGTTTAAAAACTCGCTGGTCATCTTGGCGCAGACGGTATGTTGACCAACATCATGGTTGCCAGTATGGCAAAAACCATTGCGATAATAGCCAGTGATGGGATCGAAACAACAGCTGGCAAGTGCGGTGCCTAAGACATTGGTTTGGTTGATGGCAGGGTTTGGATGGTAATCAGATGACATAAGGCTTCCGAGATAAAAATATGTGTTAGTGTATCATGAGTCTGTGTTGATGACGCTGCCGTAATCGCGCTCATTATCTTATGGTTAACAAAAAATAAACCTCTCGGCTATTCGCCCAATATTGAGCCAAATACATCAATGATGACTGTTACATCTGCTAAGCTAATAAGCGGCAATTGAACTGTAATTAGATAGTGATTGTGGCTAATTGTCACTAGGCGAACCTTGAGTGCTATGCTAAACTAAAGCATAAAGTGCCTTGATTATTTGTCGCAATTTTTTAGCGCATAAAGATACTCGTCTTATCATTCTAAATTATACTTATTATTCACCCTTTTGCGGTTACCTGGTTTGTTTATAAATAATTGGGTCAATGATGTTGCGCGTTAAAAATAAACACACACAGCGTCAATACCCGGCAAATCACCCTTTAAGTACCGCATCAGTACCGCGTTTTTGGTAAGCGATACGCCAAACAAGGATTTATTGTGTCTGTTAGTTCTGATTCTGCAAAACCTGCCCAGCCAAATTCTACCAACGAAACAGTGTCTCAGCCTGCTGAAAATAATGCTGCACCCAATCGCATGCCATATTTGAGTAACTTTGGCAGTGATGTTGCCAATAGTTGGCTATTGCCTGATGGGGTGGTTGATGTCCTGTTTGAAGATGCGCATAAGCAAGAAGTGCTTAGACATCAGTTAATCGAGCAGCTTATTACTCATGGTTATCAGCTGGTTTGTCCACCGATGATCGAGTTTACTGAGTCTTTGCTAAGTGATGCATCAGAAGATCTAAAACGCCAAACCTTTAAGATTATCGATCAGTTGACTGGTCGCTTAATGGGCGTACGCGCTGACATTACCCCGCAGATTTTGCGTATAGATGCGCATCATGGCGGTACGGGTATTGCGCGTTATTGCTATGTGGGCGATGTGATTCATACCTTGCCATCAGGTCTGTTTGGTTCACGTACGCCGCTACAGTTGGGTGCTGAGATATTTGGCTGTGCGTCACTGGCAGCAGATATTGAGCTGATAGATGTGCTGTTTACGATGGTGAATAAACTCAATATGAGTGCAGCGCTCCATATCGATTTGGGTCACGTAGCGATATTCAAACGTTTGGCTGAGTTGGCTGAGTTATCAGACAATGATACTGAGCAATTGATGTACTTATATGCCAATAAAAATCTACCAGAGCTCAAGCGTGTTTGCCGTGCTTTGCCAATGGGTGATGATTTTTATGTGTTGGCACGTTTTGGTCATGATATTGCAAACCTATTAGCCAAATTATCAGATGCAGCACAACAAGACAGCCAAATCGCAACGGCAATTGATGAGCTACAGCGTCTGAAAAACTATCTACAAGACCAATGGCAGTGCCCAGTGAGTATTGATGTGACTGAGCTATCAGGTTACCACTATCACACTGGCATCGTCTTCAATGGTTATATCAATAGTGAAACGCAGCCACTCGTACGTGGTGGTCGTTTTGATGGTATGCAAAGTCAGACGCAAGCGTTACGTGCGGCTACGGGGTTTAGTATGGATGTCAGCCGATTGCTGGCTCATACACAGTTAGATGCGCCAACCGTTGTCTTGGTTGATTTTGCCGCTTTGTCTAATGCAAATACAGATGAGATGCAGACGCTACTGCAACAAGTAGAAAGTCTACGTCAGCAAGGCTATCGCGTCACTATGCCATTAGATGCACAGGACAGTCCAGATGATGTGACGCATCGTTTGAGCATGGCTGATGACAGCCAATGGCAGCTACAAACTGTTTAATTGTCTAATAGTAGGCTATTGAATGGCTCACGCAGCCAAAAGTGTTCAGTACAAATTATGAGAACGCAAAATTATTCGTTAGATATCTCAGTGTTTCTATTTCATAAATCACTGAGATAAAAAGATATAGCTAAGAAAATCATTTTAATTTTCAGCTTTTATTGCACACACCTCAATACATAAAGGTAAGGATTGATCATGGGTAAGAATGTTGTAGTTTTGGGTAGCCAATGGGGCGACGAAGGTAAGGGTAAAATCGTTGATTTACTTACCGAAAAAGCCTCAGCAGTAGCCCGCTTCCAAGGCGGTCATAATGCTGGTCACACGTTGGTTGTCGATGGCAAAACCACTGTCTTGCATTTGATTCCATCAGGTATCTTGCGTGAAGGCGTCACTTGCTTTATCGGTAATGGCGTGGTGTTAGCACCTGATGCACTACTAAAAGAGATGAAAGAGCTAGAAGACAACAACGTACCAGTACGTGAGCGTCTACGTATCTCTCCTAATTGCCCACTTATCATGCCTTATCACGTGGCACTTGATCAAGCTCGTGAAGCAAAGCGTGGTTCTGGTAAAATCGGTACAACAGGTCGCGGCATCGGTCCTGCATACGAAGACAAAGTAGCACGCCGTGCGATTAAACTTGCTGATTTGTTCCGTGAAGATCTAGAAGAAAAACTACGTAACCTAATCGAATACCATAACTTCCAACTGACTGAGTATTATAAAGTTGAAGCGATTGATTTTGATGAGACACTTAAGCTTTGTAAAGAGTGGAAAGAAGAGATTAAAGGGATGGTTACTGATGTAACTGAAGACCTAAATCAATTACGTCTGGCTGGCAAAAACCTAATGTTTGAAGGTGCTCAAGGCACGCTACTTGATATCGACCATGGTACTTATCCGTTTGTAACCAGCTCAAGCGTAACAGCTGGCGGTGTATCAACGGGTACAGGTATCGGTCCATTGTATTTAGACTACGTACTTGGTATCACCAAAGCGTACACTACGCGTGTTGGTAGTGGTCCGTTCCCAACTGAATTGTTCGATGATGTTGGTGCTCATTTAGCCAAAGTCGGTCATGAATTTGGTGCGACGACTGGCCGCGCCCGTCGCTGTGGTTGGTTCGATGCAGAAGCATTACGCCGTGCAGTAGTACTTAACTCTATGTCAGGTATCTGCTTGACCAAGCTTGACGTATTAGATGGTCTTGAAGAGTTACTAATCGGTGTGGGTTACAACCTACCTGAGACTGAGTGTGCAGGCGCGCATGATGCTGAATTCTACGAGTCAGTCACGCCTAAGTATGAAACGATGCAAGGCTGGAGTGAGTCTACCGTTGGTATCACTAACTATGACGAGCTTCCAGAAAATGCTAAAAAATACATCAAGCGTATCGAAGCATTGATCGGTTGCCCAGTTGATATTATCTCAACTGGTCCTGATCGCGAAGAGACTATCGTATTGCGCGATCCGTACGATGCTTAGTTTTTACTATAAACTTGATTAAATAGTTTTTAGTATGAATAAAAAACCCCAACGCTGAGCGTTGGGGTTTTTGCTTTTGTTAGAACTTATAGCATTATCAACGACTAATGCACAATAAATTTACTTTTATGCAAGGTATGGTCATAAATTAACCCTATCATTTATGGCCTTAATCATTATAATAGGCAGCAATCCGATGTTGGCGCTTATGGTTATACACTGATATACCATGAGTTGTGTAAAACAGTCCAAGTCAACATTGTGGCTAAAGCTAAAACAACGCATTAATTTTTTCATATTTTATTGAATTTATCATTTATTAGGAGCTTCTCATGGCTAACGAACGTACTTTATCTATCATCAAACCTGACGCAGTTGCTGGCAACCACATCGGCGCTATCTATAGCCGTTTTGAACAAGCTGGTCTAAAAATCGTTGCCGCTAAAATGCTACAACTTGATGATGAAAAAGCAGGCGGTTTTTATGCTGAGCACGCTGAGCGTCCATTTTACAAAGACCTAAAATCTTTCATGATGTCAGGTCCAGTATTGGTATCAGTACTAGAAGGCGAAAACGCTATCGCTCAGCATCGTGAAATCATGGGTGCAACTAACCCAAAAGAAGCTGCTGAAGGCACTATCCGTGCTGACTTCGCTAGCAGCATCGACGAAAACGCAGTACATGGTTCAGATTCAGCCGAATCAGCAGCACGTGAAATCAGCTACTTCTTCAGCGATGATGAAGTTTGTGCACGTACACGCTAATATAGTAAACCAGCTATAAGCTTTTACGGCGTTCGATTTGTTTGAGGTAACTGCTATAATAAGACAGCTACGATTTAGACTGATCTTACCTGTATGAGTTTTATACTTGATTGACTATATACGAATTATTTACAACATTGATTGTTTATAATTGGTTTGCGAGACGGCTTATATCTTATGGGTATAGGCCGTTTTAGCTATTGTAATAATCCTATAATCAAAGAACTACTAAACTGCGACGGTATTACCCTCATCAGATGTACTATTTGTACAATCTGCAGCCTTGTATCTGCTTTAGAGTTCTGTAATTATATTATTCATTGAAATTCTTAATGACTTGCCTCATTATTGATTTTACTTAGCGTTATCAATCCCTTATCAGCATGTTTTTATTAATTCGAAAAACTGCGCTCATAGCGGATTGCTCATGCACTCATGTATGTATGGCAAAGCCCATATAAATAATTGCACCGCTTATCTAAGCTTCTGCAAAAAGGTTACCTATTATGTCAACTGTTCAAGCACCTACTCAGCACGTACCTGCTAAGATTACTGATAGCATCAAGCTAGTAGATGAGGCCCATGCCAAAACCAATCTATTGGGTATGACGCAAGCGCAACTGGCTGATTACTTCAAGAGTATTGGCGAAAAGCCATTTCGATCTACTCAGGTGATTAAGTGGATTTATCAGCATGGCGTGACAGATTTTGAGCAAATGACCAATTTGAGTAAATCGTTGCGAGACAAGTTATCGCTTAATGCTTGTGTGGTACCGCCCAAAGTGATTCATCGTCAATATAGTGATGATGGTACGCGTAAGTGGGTATTTGAAGTCACTGGCGGCTCGTTGGTTGAGACGGTGCTTATCCCTGCAGATGATAGCAAGTTAAATGGCCGTAAGACATTATGCGTGTCTTCGCAAGTAGGCTGTGCACTAGACTGTAGCTTCTGTAGTACAGGTAAGCAAGGGTTCGAGCGTGACTTGAGTGCGGCTGAGATTATCGGTCAGTTATGGGTCGCTAATGCGTCATATATGACAGATGAAAATGAAAGTTTAGAAAACGTCGACCATAGCCTATGGGAAAATAACGTCACCAATGTGGTGATGATGGGCATGGGTGAGCCGCTATTGAACTACAAGCCTGTAGTAGGCTCAATGGAGCTGATGCTAAGCGATCATGCTTATGGATTGTCAAAGCGCCGCGTCACGTTATCAACTTCTGGTGTCGTCCCGAAAATGTATCAGCTAGCACAAGACATCGATGTGGCATTGGCCATTTCACTGCATGCGCCAAATGATGAGCTGCGTAACGAGTTGGTACCAATTAACAAAAAATATCCGTTAGAAGAGCTGATTGCAGCGGCAAAAAACTATGTCTATGACGTCAATCCACGTCATAAGAAGCACGTTACGATTGAGTATGTGATGCTTGATGAGGTCAATGATAGCAATGAGCATGCCCATCAGTTGGTTGCGTTATTAGAAGGGTTACCAAGTAAGATTAACCTTATTCCGTTCAACCCATTCCCGCATGCACCCTATGACAAATCAAGCAACAACCGTATTCATGCGTTTAGCAATATACTGAGCGAAGCAGGTTTTGTTTGTACCATTCGTCAAACACGTGGTGATGATATCGATGCCGCTTGTGGTCAGTTGGTTGGACAAGTTGCCGATCGTACCAGACGCTCAGCCGCGTGGCAGCAGAGCATTAAAGATCGTGAAAGCGTTTAGTAGTCTTTGAGAGGATAAACGTTATATCTGACTGGTATAGCGTTTTAGCTGTCTTTTGTCTGTCGCAATGGTAAGAAAATGTAGCAATGACTGTCAAGATTGCAGAACGTGGCAATTAATAACAACTAAATTGTACTTATAGGGGTTAAATCTATTAAACTGAGGTCTCGAAGATCGAACGCATTGAATCCCAGTTTTATGATGGCGGCTATGATGACTTCTAAAAATTCTTGTCAGTTCAAATATCAAAAATCATTTTCTAAATTTTATAAGCAGTCGAGTATCAATGCTGCCCAAACCGCTTTGCCAAAGCGTGCAGTGCTGTCGGCAGTATTTGGCGTCCTTGTATTAAGTGGCTGTCAGACCACCCCGACTAATGATTTGCTAGGTAACTCTCCTTATCAAACATCTACGCGCGCTAGCAACGATCGAAATTTAGACCAGCAGGAAATCGCCCGTGTACGTACCTCACTTGCCGCGCAATACATCCGAAAAAATGAGCTTGATACCGCGCAGCAGCAGCTTGAAAAAGCCTTTGCTGCCGATAGCCGTTATGCGCCAGCCTATGATATGATGGGCGTTTTGTTGCAGCAAGAAGGCAGCCGTATCAATCTAGCCAAAGCTGATGAGTACTTCAAAAAAGCAATCGCGCTAGATAAAGATTTTGTACAAGCACATAATAATTATGGCGTGTATCTGTCACAGACAAAGCGCTATCGTGAAGCAGCAGAACAGTTTGAGATTGCAGGGGCGACGCTAGGCTATGAAGGCCGTATTGGCGCGCTAGAAAACCTAGGTCGTACTTATCTACAGTTGGGTGATGATAGTGCCGCTTCAAAAGCATTTTTACGGGCACTCGATGGCAATCGTAATAGCATCATTGCTCATATCGAATTGGTAGATTTATTGCTCGACCAACAGCGTGTACCGCAGGCACAGAGACTGTATGATGAGACGCTGATATTGGTGCAGGGGCAGGGTGTTAGCCCGCGCTTGCTCTTACAAGGTATCAAGCTTGCAGCAGCACAAAATAATATAACAACGCGCCAGCAATTGGCACAGCAGCTTTTATCCGCTTATCCGCTAAGTGATGAAGCAAAACAACTTAAGACTTGGCTTAACAATCCAGAGGCACCATGGAAATGATCACCCCATCATCTAACACTCAATCTAACGCTCAGGGATCATTTGGTGCCGTGTTGCAGCAAGCCCGTAAAAACAAGCAAGTAACTTTAGAAGCAGCGGCGGCTGAGCTGTTCATTCTAAAGCGTCATCTAGAAGCGCTAGAAAGCGAAAACTTCGCTGAGCTACCACAGGCTGCGTTTGCTCGTGGTTTTGCGATTAACTATGCCAAATATTTGGGCTTAGATTCAGCAAAAATAGCTAGTAGCTTCGATGCTGCCTATCCTAATGAGTTGAAGGCCAAATCAGCCAGCAATATCGATACGCCGCTGCGCCCAATGGGGACTTTGCAGCGTGATACTCACAACCGCATCCGCTTTAACCCGCTATTGATCATAGGCGTTATCGGATTGATTATCTTGGCGGTGTTCCTATTCCGTATGGTGAGTAACGCTAGCAAAGAAAACACACAAGAGCCTGTATCAGCTGTTGAAGACATGTCAGCGATAGAGCAAGCGCAAGGTGCCGCCATCAATAGTGATGCAAGTGGCGTTGGTGCTTCTGGCTCTGCATTGAATCTGGGTGATGCTGCAACGACTGCTACCTTAAACCTTGTATTAACAAGCGACGCTGTGGTTAGCATCACGGATGCTTCTGGAAACAGCTTAATAAACGGTTCTCAGTCTGCAGGTAACTATGACTTGTCAGGCATGCCACCGTTTAATGTGCAAATTGATAATATCGACAATGTTAGCTTGATGCTCAATCAACAAGCAGTTGCGTTAGAGACGTATGCAACAGATAAGCAAGCTACTTTCGAATTGGCACCATAGTCAGTTGCATAAGCGCCAAATTTGAATAAAGCGCATATGTGTTTGCCGATTCAGCTAGTTTATATTATATGTACAAAAGCCTAGGGCTTTTCTATTTTTGATTCAAGGATTTATGTATGTCAATGCCATCGCCTATTAATCGTCGTCTGACCAAAAAAATCTATGTCGGTGATGTCGCGGTTGGTGGTGATGCACCAATTAGCGTACAGAGCATGACCAACACTGACACCTGTGATGTAGCAGCAACGGTCGCTCAAATCGAGCGTTGTGTCGAAGCAGGTGCAGATTTGATGCGCGTATCAACGCCAACGATGGATACGGTCAAAGCCTTTGGTGAAATTCGCAAACTGGTAAGCGTGCCTTTGATCGCTGACGTGCATTTTGATCATAAAATCGCTTTGGCCGTTGCTGAAGCGGGCGCTGACTGCTTACGTATCAATCCGGGTAACATTGGTAGCGATGCCAAAGTACGTGAAGTAGTCGCTTGTGCCAAGTATCATAATATTCCGATTCGTATTGGCGTCAACGCTGGCTCTTTAGAAAAAGACATACAGCGTAAGTATACTGAGCCAACTGGCGAGGCAATGCTAGAATCAGCAATGCGCCATATTGACATTTTAGAGCGTCTTAATTTTGACCAGTACAAAGTATCTGTCAAAGCCAGTAACGTGTTTTTGACACTGGATGCTTATCGTTTAATATCAGCGCAAATTGATAATCCATTACATTTGGGCGTGACGGAAGCGGGTGTCTACCGTACGGGCGCTGTTAAATCTGCTATCGCGCTAGGTGGATTATTGCTAGATGGTATTGGCGATACCATTCGTATCTCATTGGCCGCCGAGCCTGAAGAAGAGATTAAGATTGGTTTTGATATTCTAAAATCGCTTAATATTCGCTCGAACGGCGTAAACTTTATCGCTTGCCCAAGTTGCTCGCGTCAAGAGTTTGACGTGATTAAAGTAATGACAGCGTTAGAGTCGCGCCTAGAAGATATTCGTGAACCAATGAATCTATCCGTGATCGGCTGTAAGGTCAATGGTCCAGGAGAAGCAAAAGAGGCCGATATCGGCATCGTTGGTGCTGCCCCTAGATCACTGGTCTATCGTATGGGTGAAAAAAGCCACCTTATCGATACAGGCAATCTGGTCGATGAAATAGAAGGTATGGTTCGCGCCCATGCAGAAGAGTTGGCAAAAAAACGTGAAAATGAAATCATTCGCGTAAAATAAGCCATAGAATAGATTGATACGTTAGGCTATACCGTCACAGTATCAATCAGATATAGCGCTTATTTGAATATATAGAAAACAATAATAGAATACCTGTTAAATATTTAAGGATACGACCGTACCATGATCAAAGCTATCAAAGGTTTTAATGATATTTTGCCTGACCAATCAGCAAAGTGGCTGCATTTAGAAGCGATATTGGCTGATGTACTTGGTAGGTACGGTTACGAGCATATTCGATTGCCTATCGTTGAACAAACGGATTTATTTGCCCGTGCTATTGGCGGCGCGACTGACATCGTCGAAAAGGAAATGTACAGCTTTACTGATAAATCTGAGCCACCAACGCCATTAGCGTTGCGTCCTGAAGGCACAGCTGGAGCAGTACGCGCAGTTATCGAGCACAACTTGCTACGCGGTGACACGCCCAAGCTTTGGTACATCGGTCCGATGTTCCGCTACGAGCGTCCGCAAAAAGGCCGCTATCGCCAGTTTCATCAGTTAGGTGTCGAGAGCTTCGGTAGTGCACTACCAGATGCTGATGCTGAGCTGATTGCGATGACTCATCTGATGTGGCAAGAGTTAGGTCTCAATAATGAGATGCGTTTGCAACTAAACAGTTTGGGTGAGCTGGATGAGCGCTATGCTTATCGCGAAGCATTGGTTGCCTATTTAACTGATAAAAAAGACCAGCTAGACGAAGATAGCAAACGCCGCCTAACGACTAACCCTTTACGTATCTTGGACAGCAAAGAGGCGAGCACGCAAGCAGTATTGGCAGATGCGCCAAAGCTTGCTGACTTCTTGGGTGAAGAGAGTGTGGCGCATTTTGAGCAGGTCAAAGCCTATCTGACTGCGCTTAATATCGATTTTGAAATCAATCCGCACTTAGTACGTGGCCTTGATTATTATAATAAAACAGTATTTGAATGGGTAACAGATAAGCTTGGAAGCCAAGCTACCGTTTGTGCTGGTGGTCGTTATGATGGGCTAGTAGGGCAATTAAAATCAATCGGTACAGATGGCAGTAAACCAGTCAAATCTGAGCCTGGTGTTGGTTTTGCAATGGGGCTTGAGCGTTTATTGCTACTCATAGAAGCGGTTGCGCCGATTGCTGACGTACCTGCTTGTGATGTATTCGTGGTGGCCCATCCTGAGGTGTATAGTGCTGGTATAAGCTATGCACAGAACTTACGTCACAGTCGTCCAGATGTACGAGTAAAGATGGCCAGTGCCACGAGTCTAAAAGCGCAAATGAAGAAGGCAGACAAGTCAGGCGCGGCATTGACAGTCATCATCGCCCAGCAAGAGCTGGATGATAATACGATTAGTATTAAAGACATGCAGACAGGTGAGCAAAAGACGGTCGCCCAAGATTGGTTATCAAATAAAGATAACTTTTCTCGTCGCTAATTGACTTTGACTAATCCGCTTTGTTTGTCGCACTAGCAATTTAATGTAAATTTTATCAGGTAAATATATATGGCTCTGACACCTAATTCGCCGAATGCAGATAACTCCATGCAAGCGCTAAAGCAATATGGTAGTTATATCGTCACTGCGATTTTGTTAGCACTGGCCGCCTACTTTGGTTGGACATACTGGCAAAACAATCATGCGCGAGTAGATACCGTCGCCGCCGATCAATATGCTGATATTCAGCAGCTAAACGAAGAGGTCAAACTGGCTTCGCAAAACCCAGATTTAGAAGCAGAGGCTCAAGAAGCACTTACCCAAAGTCGTGGCCAACTAGACAAAGATATTGATACTTTAGTCAGTACGCACGGTGAGTCAGTTTATGCATGGCAAGCGCTAATGATAAAAGCACGTCAACAAGTAGACAATGATGACTTTGCAGCAGCGACTGAGACATTCAAAAAAGCATTGGCCATCGATTTGGGTGATGCCGGTCTAGAAGCGATTACTCGTTTACGCTATGCAAAAACGTTATTGGCCGCAGGTGATACAGATACTGCACTGTCAGAAGCAAACAATGACATGCCAAGCTCGTTTGAAGCAAGTCAGCAGGAGCTACTGGGTGATATTTACTTAGCGCAAGACAATAAAGACTCAGCGATTAAATCTTATAGCAATGCGTGGGAGCTATTACGTAGCCGTCAAGAAACGCGTGCAGTATTGGCATTAAAGATGGAAAGCTTAGGTATCACGGCTGAGCCGATTGCTGATCAAACCAGTCTTATTCAAGAGCCATCTGCTCCTGAGCCATCGCTAGTGATGGATACCTCGAATGAAGTCGCTGTCGAAGTAGAGCAGTAAGTCAGTAGGCTAGATATTAAGTCAGTAGGATAGTATTGAGAGTTGGTAATCAGCCAAAGCTCTTTTTTAATATAACCTAATGATTACTAATTTGCGGTTGGCCAATTTACTAATTAATAATAATTTATCTGTAGTGAGAACATACAATGACTCAATCTATTCGCTCTAGCAAAATGTTAAACACCAAGACTATCAAAAAGACAGTCATGCATGTGGCCGTACTGGCAGTAATGAGCACGGCAGTGATTGGATGTAATCGCGGTATTAAGCCGGTCGTTAATGATCCGGTAAAATTGGTACAAATCGCTCAGCCGATTAGCGTACTACAACCCGTATTTAGTACCGATGTTGGCAACAAAAAAGCCAGCAAAAAGGATCCGCTAGATTTGCAAGTTGGCTATGCTAATGGTCAAATCGTTACTGCATCACGCGGTGGTGAGCTGTCAGGGTTTAATAGTGCAGGCGAGCGTGTATGGTCAATCAATGTTGACGACCAAATCACCGGCGGTGTTGCAGTAGATGCATTGAGTCAGACAGCTATTGTTAGTACTCGTGGTGGCAAGGTCATGGCGTTTGATAGCACGACTGGTGCAAAGCGTTGGCAGCAGCAGTTGTCAGGCTCGGTGTTGACACCAGCACTGATTACTAATAATCGTGTGGTATTATCAGCGAATGATGGTTTCT
Organism: Psychrobacter sp. Ps1; assembly: GCF_022129425.1. NCBI lineage: Bacteria > Pseudomonadati > Pseudomonadota > Gammaproteobacteria > Moraxellales > Moraxellaceae > Psychrobacter > Psychrobacter sp. Ps1. Next base: position 87,145 of record NZ_JADQAN010000002.1, read on the forward strand.
TACATGGTCTGTCGCTGCAAACTGGACAATTGGTATGGCAGTTCGCCACTCAAGTACCTGCTATCAGCGTTCGCGGTAGCGCTGCGCCAACTTTATTAGACAATGAGACGGCACTTTTGGCGACAGCTGATGGTCGTTTGCATGCAATTACTGTTGATAACGGTCTTCCGCTATGGTCAAGACGTGTTGGCGTAGGTGCTGGTAGTAGTGAAGTTGAACGCATGAGCGATGTCGATGGCAAACCTATCGTAGATAAAAATCAGTTGTTTGCGATCAGCTATAGTGGTCAGCTATTAGGTATTGATTTAGCCTCGCGTCAGGTAATGTTCGTCAATGAAATTGCAAGTCTCAAATCACTGGCGGTAAACACTCAGCAAGTTATCGCTACCAGTTTAGATGGCAAAGTAGTTGCTTATGACCGCAACAGTGGCGAGACACTCTGGGAAAGTGACGAATTGGCTTATCGTGATCTCACCAATCCTGTGATGATTGGCAACTATATTGCCATTGGTGATTTTGATGGCGTAGTGCATTTGTTTGATCCTGCTACGGGTAGCATCGTTAGTCGTGTTGAGACAAAAGGTGCATTGACCAACTTGCAAGTTCAAGGTAGCCGTTTAATGACTCAAAGTACGTCAGGACAAGTTGCTATCTGGCAGTTAGTACGCTAATAGCTATACGGATAGGTGCTTATCGGTGATTAACGAAGTTTAATATTTTACTATAGCCTTTGAGCCTATTCTCGATTATTATTTATGAAACACAAACGCTGCTTAGTCAGCGTTTAGTGCGTTGTGTAAATTGCTTGTTTAAACACAGGCTTTCGCGTACTCTATGCGACCGATGTGCTATCCATATACGCTACTTATTTATGTATAATGAAGCCATCCTATATACTATTTTTAATCGTAAAATAGCCATCTATTATTTTTGCTATTGTTCTATCATTCATTTTAATTCACGGTCAATTGCAGCATATCTATTACTATTACTATTGTTATGTCACTGGTTATAAGAATAACTGTACTGCCCGTCATTGTGCCTTTCACTGAGAGTAACCCATGAGTATCAAGCCTGTGGTCGCCTTAATTGGTCGTCCAAACGTCGGTAAATCCACCTTATTTAATCAGTTCACAAAAAGTCGGCAGGCATTGGTCGCTGACCTTTCAGGATTGACTCGTGACCGTCAGTACGGTGATGCAACTTATGAAGATAAATCCTTTATTGTTGTAGATACGGGTGGTATCGGTGAAGCTGATGACGGTAGCGGTAATATTGATGACTATATGTCTGAGCAGTCGCATACAGCAATCCATGAAGCAGATATCATCGTATTCGTCGTTGACGCTCGTGCCGGTATGATTGGCGCTGATGCTGAAATTGGTAAGTTTTTGCATACGTTAGGCAAGCCTGTCTATGTTGTCGCCAATAAAGTCGACGGCGTACATGATGCAGCGCCTGCCGAGTTTTATGCATTAGGCTTGGGCGAGCCGTATCCGATGGCAGCCAGTCATGGTCGCGGTGTGGGTAACTTGCTTGAAGTGCTAACGGCTGATATGCCTGAGCAAGAAAACATAGTAGAGCCAAGAGGCTTAAAGCTTGCTATTATCGGTCGTCCAAACGTTGGTAAATCAACGCTCGTGAACCGCCTGCTTGGCGAAGATCGAGTAGTGGTATTCGATATGCCAGGCACGACGCGTGACAGTATTTATATTCCTTATCAGCGTGAAGGCAGAGACTATGTCTTGATTGACACCGCTGGTGTACGTCGCCGCGGTAAAATCGATGAAAAAGTAGAAAAGTTCTCTGTCATCAAGACCTTGCAAGCGATTGAAGATTCTAACGTAACCGTGATTGTTATTGATGCTCATGAAGGTATCGTGGACCAAGATTTGCATATGATTGGCTATGCGCTTGACGCTGGACGAGCGTTAGTCGTTGCGATCAATAAGTGGGATGGCCTAACGCAAGACCAAAGAGACTATATCAAGCTTGAGATGGATCGCCGTTTTAGCTTTATTCCTTATGTAAAAATACATTTGATTTCAGCATTGCATGGTACAGGCGTCGGTAACTTATATCCGTCTATCTTACGTGCGTATAAATCTTCGATGTTTGAAGTATCAACCAACCGTTTGACCCAGATTTTGCAAGATGCTGTGACGGCCAATCCGCCACCAACCGTTGCTGGTCGTCGTATCAAGTTGCGTTATGCGCATATTGGTGGTCACAATCCACCCGTTATTGTTATTCATGGTAACCAAACCAGTGCGCTTCCTAAGAGCTATCAGCGTTATCTAGAGAATCAGTTCCGTCAAGTATTTAAGTTAGAGGGCACACCGCTCAACGTTATCTTGAAGCAAAATGACAACCCATACGCCAATAAGAGCGATACGCCAACCAAGGCAAAAGCTCAACAATTGCGTCAGCGTGAGCGTAATAGATCACAGAAATTTACTACCAAAGATAAAAAGCCTCGTTAATCCTCATATTTTAAACGTTATATCTTTAGCTTTATGATTAATGTCATCGCGTTCGATAGCGCGATGACATTTTTCTATTAATACGCTATAGTTTGGGCTTATAAATAGCTATCTTAGTTTCAAAAAATACTCAAATGTTTTACTTATCACATCTTTAAAATACCTGTACTATAAATGAAAGCTGCACGCGACTCAGTAGAGTGATATGAACAACCGTTCGTCTCAAACCATTCCCGTACTTATCTGGCGTTCTGTCATACAAGCTGTCGTATTGGCAGTGCTGGCAGGTTTTTTATTGCCTTTTATTTATGGCTTAGTACATTACTATCAAGAAAAAGAACAGCATATTCAACAATTGGCATCTTTACTAACGACTAGCGCATCGACTGCAGATGGGGCAGATGTTGTGGCTGAGCAAGTCAATATTTTATTAGAAAATGAGCCGACTATTCAGAGTATTGTTTTCTATTCCACCTCTGAGCCAATTGAAGATATAGATCAGTCGCTTGCTGATTGGAAAAATGCTTTATTTGCGCATACGGTCAGTTTCAACTATCCAGTGATTAGTAAAGACCTTGATGCCAGTATTGTGGCGTCCAATAAGTCCGATTCCAATCAACAGTTAGCACTGACTTTATCAAATATTATGAGCGAATCGTCAGCGCCAGATGAGGCGACTGATACAGCTACCGAAAATAGCACATTGATTGGTTATATTAATATTACGATGGACGTAGAGTTGCTACGTTTACATTGGTTCCAAAATATCCTGTGGTTATGGCTAACAACAGTGGTAATGATTGTTATGTTTGCCTTATACATTTTTAGAAAGCTTAATTGGCCAGTTAAAGATATTGAAGTGTTAACCGATGTTTGTGACATTGTCATAGACAACGCAAATCTAGAGCAACTACCGGTCATTCCGCAACAATTTAACTTCCAAGAACTGACCCAAATCAAAAAAGCATTAATTGTGTTATTCAACCGTTTACAAGAAGCGCAGCAAGGTTATGAAACCCTTGCAGCCTTTGAACAGCAATTGCACAATAAAGATGTGTCACTTGATGTGCAGTTGCATAATTTTCAAAGCATGATTTCTCACGAGTTAAAAACGTCATTGAATGCAATTGTAGGCGGTTTACAACTGTTAGATTATGAGACTCTCAGCAGAGAGCAAAAAGACGCAGTAGAGATTATCAGTAGTGGCAGTGATAAATTGGTATTGTCTTTAGATCATATTATACAGTTGAACCAGATCCAAAAAGGTCAGATAAGAATTCATAAAAATGAGTTTAATCCATTACAGTTAATCGCTGACCTGTTAGCTAAGTTTGAAAATATGGCTACGCAAAAAGGGCTAGAGCTGATCAGTAATATTCATCATATAGACTATAGCCTATACGGTGATTCAGAAAAAATACATCAGATACTATCGATACTGCTCAATAATGCGATTAAGTTCACGCCTGTCGGAAAAATTACGATTACGTCGCAACTGACACATTTTAATAAGAGTAATCGCTGGCAAATTAGCGTAAAAGATACGGGTATTGGTATCGATAATGAGCACCTAGACGATATATTTAATCCGTTCTTTCAGGTGGATTCGTCGCAAACTCGCCAGTATGAAGGCTCAGGGGTTGGCTTGCCAATCGTTAGACAAATGGCTCAGCTTATGGGTGCTACTATTGATGTGGATAGTGTGCTTGGCGTAGGTACACAGTTTACGCTGACCATAGCGATGCCCAACCAACAGCAATCAAAACAGCAGCGCTTATTGTCTGGCCTAACGATTATTTATTATTACTATCATGAGACAGGCTCCTTATTAGATGAATTGGAGTATCTAGGTGCTACGATTATTTGTCGTCAAGGTAATCAACTCGTCATAGAGGAGATGCGTAAGCAGAAAGTTGACATGGTCATGTTTGCTGAAGATGTTTTCCCAGAAAAAGCTGAGATACTAGCCAAACGTATTCGTCAGTATGAAAGCGATGAGGGTAGTAAGAGCGAGCATCGTGCGTTATTGGTATATTGGTATCCGCAGCATCGGGCGCGCCATGTAGACAGTTTTGAGTATGGTTTAAAGGCAGCTGGCATTGACTATTGTCATATTGCTACTTATAAGGACAAAGCGTTAAGCGACTTATTAAAACAATGGTTGGTTTGGACGTAGTACTGTTCTATTAGATCCGTGTTCCTAGTTGGTTTTATTTTACTAGGTAGCATTTTATAGATTTACTACCTTTCAATACCGAAGCACTTCTAAATTACAGTAGGCATAAAAACAAAAAAGACGCCCATTTTAAGGCGTCTTTTTTTAAACAGTTTTTAGCTAGAATTGCTTTTTAGAGGTTTCTCTTAGAGAAGATTCTTTACCCAGCGTACGATATGTTCCCACGTACGGCTCATAAAGCCTGACTGTTCGATATCATTGGTTGCGATGATAGGAACTGAGGCTACCGCTTTACCATCGATTACAGCCATCATTTTACCAACTTCCTGACCTTTTTTAATCGGTGCTTCTAAGCTCTCAGGAATATCCACCACTGTGGTGATTTTGTTTTTCTGTGTTTTGCTGGTTAGAATTTGCAAGTTGTCGCCAGTTGCCAGTTCTACCTCGTCAGCTTCTCCAAACCATACTGGAAGCTTACTAACGAACTGTCCAGCAGGCGCCTTGGTAACCGTTGTAAAGTGACCGAAACCCCAGTTAAGTAGCTCGCGTGACTGATCGGCGCGAGCTTGTTGGCTCTTAGTACCCATAATGACAGAGATAAGACGCATGCCTTCACGGTTGCTTGATGCAACCAAGCAGTAGCCTGCCGCATCAGTGTGGCCCGTTTTTAGGCCATCAACGGTTGGGTCAGTAATCAGCAGAGCATTACGGTTACCTTGAGTAATACCATTATAAGTGAACTCTTTTTCTGCGTAGATACTATAGTAGTCGCCGCTGTTTTTAATAATAGCGCGAGCAAGTTTAGATAAATCCAAAGCAGATGCTAAATGACCTTCATCAGGCATACCAGTAGCATTGACAAAGTTAGAGTTCTCCATGCCAATTTTTTGCGCTTGTTCGTTCATCAAGATTGCAAACGAGGCTTCGCTACCAGCAATATGTTCAGCCATGGCTTTTGATGCATCATTACCTGATTGAATAATAATACCGCGTAGCATATCGATGACGCTGGCAGTTTTGTTCACAGGCACATACATACAAGATTGGCTGCTGCTACCACGGCACCATGCGTTTGGACTCATCAATACCTGTTCATCTTCTTTCAGGTCGCCTGATGCTAAGCGTTGCTCAATGATATAACTAGTCATCATCTTAGTCAGAGATGCTGGCGGCAGCGCCTCATTGGCGTTCTTTTGAGCCAAAATTTCGCCAGTGTTATAGTCCATCAACACATAGGCAGTATTGTCCATTCCAGGTGGTTGAATGGCTGCGTTTGCCACTACTGCACTCATCGAGATACTTACACCAACTACCAGCTGTATCAGCTGATTTTTTACACGCTTTACTGTCATATATCATTACACCGCATCATGGAACCAAATGTATCTATCGCTTATGTTTTGTACCTATTTCCATACATTATTTTAAGCAGCATGTCTTAAATGCAGTGTTTAAAATAATGTATCGATGAAAATAGTAACGCCTACACAATAGACATAAAATTAACGCCTTATCTTAGCAAAATGACTACCGATGGGGAATCGATAAATGCAAAAATAAGGCAAATTTGAAAAGAAAAATGAAGGCCTATCATATATTTGTTGTGTCTATCATCTGACCAGTCTCTGTAATAAAAATTTAACGCTCACAAAAAAGCCTGCTGCACTGCTTGTGAATAACAAGTAAAGTGACAGCAAGCTTTGATGCTACAGATATCTAGACAATCAGTTGATAAACTTTGCTTAATTGATGTTATAAAGAGTACATAGCTTTTATTTTATTATCATTGATACCAATATTATTAACACATTAAGCAGAGGACGCTAGTTATTGAATTAAACTAGCTAGTTGTCTAATAATCCGCGTTTGCCAAATCTTCACATAGTGCTTTGTTTTCTTGCTTTGAGAATCCCATCGTCCAACTACGAATACCTTGTAGTATCTGGCGGTAGTCTTGCTGTGTAGATAGGTATTGAATAGCCGCTTTTGGATCTTCTAGAGAAGGCATTAGCTCATGCAGCTGTACAGTGTACGACTTATAGAACCGCTGTTTTTGCTTACCATTTAGCATTGGTGGGCATATCTCTGATAGTACCTGCATCACCGCAATTTCGTGCTTAGTAATGTTGATGCCAGACATGTCTAGCGGAATGGTAGTGCCAGAGTTATTCGCAGCATTAGAAGCTTGAGACAGCATAGCAACAGACGTTATCAGTCCTGCAATCCCAATTTTTGAGGCAGTATTTGCTATCACAGAAGCTATAGATAATATCGATTGTTTATTCATTCAGTATTACACTCGCTCATCTTTATTTAATGGTCATATGTTAATCGGTAAAAAAACAAAAGTCACATAAAATATTGATTTATGTGTAGATATCTTGTGAGCCAAAACCATTTTTTAGCAACATATCAGTAGCATACCCTAATGACGTTACTTCAGTATCAGTACATCAGTTTGTATTGTTGTGGGGTGTTGCGTATTGTAACGCGATGCTGAATCTACTGGTTGTTATTCGTTTGATACAGATCTTGTTACGCTACTTTCATCGTATAATTATCAGCATAAGAAGAACACGATACTTTGCTAAAGACAGGGTTCGTGTCTTTATATTATTCAGTTATAATCGCCCATGCTAACAAAATGATTCTTTTTCGCTAGACTGAGGCGTCATGTCGTTGGAGAATTAGGGTATCATGTTTTCATTTTAGATATGGGCATCGTTCTTTGATGGCTATCTTGAACAGATATGGCACGATAGCAGAATTATCAAATAGAGCTGTAGAAAAATCGGCAATAAAATATTAACCATATACTGAGCAGAAATGAGATTTTTAATTAGTAACGATGACGGTGTGTACGCGCCAGGATTATTGGCACTATCTCAGGCATTATCGACTATTGGAGAAGTGGTTGTCGTCGCCCCGAACGATGAACAAAGCGGTTATGCCAGTGCGTTAAGTGTTTCAAGACCACTGCATACGCATCAGCTGCCTTCTGGATTTGTAGCGGTAAATGGTTCACCAGCTGATTGTGTTTATCTAGCAATCCATGAGTTGTATCGTGGTAGTGACTTTGACTGCGTGATTACAGGCATTAACTCAGGGGCTAACTTGGGACAAGATGTGATGTTCTCTGGTACGTTCGGTGCTGCATTGACTGCGCAACTATCTGGTATTCCTGCTATAGCAACGTCTTTGGTAGGCGGAGGTGTTAAAAGCGGCGGGCAAGAATCAGCCAGTGATTATCAGGTGGCCGTACATGAAATCGTCAAACTGCTTACTGAGACTTCGATTTTAGAGATGCTCAAAAGTTTGCCCTATCATGTATTAAACGTTAATATTCCTGAAGTGCAGTATGCTGATGATATCCAGGGTCGAAAAATAACCTCGCTAGGCCATAAGCAGGCTGCTCAGCCAGTACGCCATATGATAGACCCACGCGGTCGAGATGCATACTGGTTGTCTCTACGAAAAGGTAAAAATGAGCGACCATTAGAGACGTCAATCGATGCGGTACAAGCGAATCATATGATGACAGATTATCAGGCTGTATCGGCAGGGTATGTCAGTTTATCACCAGTACGCCTGCATCATACGCCAACGGCAGCGCTGGATAGATTATCAACACTCACGCTATAAATTCTATAAGATATAATCCATACCGGCTTATTAAACACTGACGTGTTATGAGAATATCAGAAGACTCTTGTATGATATCAAGCGCTTTTGAATGATTAAACAATGAATGAGCAACACAAAGAATAGGAACCTTGTATGAAAAAAATCATAGCTGGATCGCACCTTGTTAAAGCCGCGTTGATTGGTACTATGGCAGTCGCTACTCTATCTGTCGTTGGCTGTGCAACGAAGCCTACCTATCAATCAGCAAACCAAGCAGGTCCTAAGATTATTACTAACGCGCAAGGCGTCCCTAACTATCACCGTGTACAACGCGGCGATACGGTCAGCCAGATTGCAGCGCGCTATCGTCTGAACTATCGCCAAATCGGGGCGATGAACAATTTAGATAGTAAATACACCATCTATAGTGGCCAATGGCTCAAACTATGGCAAGGCAATGCGGCCACCACTGCAAGTAACAATAGCTATAGTGCCCCAGTTCAAACGCAACCAACTTATACGCCACCTGTGACCCAATCTCAAATACCAGCCTATGAAGCCACTGCCAACTCGACCTCTGGTTATGATTACCCTACGCGCAACCCAGTAACTCGTAATATTGACCCTGCTGCGGGCAATATGGGAATGTGGTTTGCAGGCAAAGTTGGTGATCCAGTACTTGCCAGCCAATCAGGAACTGTGCTTTACTCAGGCAACGGTCTGCCAGAGTATGGCAATCTAATTATGATTCGTCATAGTGATAACTACATTACAGCCTACGCTCACAATAGCCAGTTGTTGGTGCAAGAGGGTGATACAGTACAGCGTGGCCAACGTATTGCTAGTATGGGCAGTAGTGGTCAGACCAATGAGGTAGGCTTAGAGTTTCAAGTTCGCTTAAATGGTAATCCTATTGACCCACGTAGCGTACTTGGGCGTTAGACTTAAATAATAGCTACGGATAGCTTGGCCACTGTGAGCCATTTTATTTATTCATGTTTGAGATTTTTTATGAGATTAAAAAAGCAATACCTCACCCTTATGCCAGCATTAGTGATGGTCGGGTGTACAAGCCAGCAGGCAATGCAAAGTAAGCCTGTTCGTCAAGGCGGCGTTGAGATTACTCAAACCCAAACCGTTCAGGTCAAACCAACACCTGCACCAGTCGTAAAACCGCAGCCTGCGCCCAAGCCTAGCTATAGTAGCTTTTCTGATTGGAAATCAGACTTTTCTATGCGTGCCATATCGTCAGGCTATGATGCCCAAGTGATTGGTCGATTGCTTGACTCTGCTTACCTAAATCAGCAAGTCATCTCATTAGATTCAGGTCAGCCCGAGTTTTCTAAGATGCCATGGGAATACGTAGATTCTGCGGTATCAAGTGGACGCGTCAGTGTAGGAAAGCGCAAATTTGCTGAGCAGCGTGCTTATTTGTCTCAGCTAGAGTCTCAGTATGGGGTTAATGCAGAAATTATCGCTGCGATATGGGGCATGGAGTCATCGTACGGTGCTGTGACCGGTAATAGCGATTTGCCAAGTTCGCTTGCCAGCCTTGCTTATGATGGTCGTCGTCAAGAATTCGCTGAAACGCAGTTGCTATCGTTAGCGACCTTGCTACAACGCGGTGACGTATCATGGTCACAGTTGGACGGTTCTTGGGCAGGCGGCATGGGACAAACCCAGTTTATTCCTGAGACTTGGCTCAAACAAGGGGTTGATGGAGATGGCAATGGGCATCGAAATCCTTGGGCCACTGGTGATGCACTAGCCTCGACTGCCAACTATCTTAGCAACTCAGGTTGGGTTCGTGGCTTAGCGCCTTTTTATGAAGCAACGGTGCCAGCCTCGTTTGATTACTCAGTGGTTGGTAGTAAACAACCTGCGGCTAGATGGGCGGCGATGGGCGTCGATACGATAGCGGACGTTTACTTAGATGCCAATACTCAGATGGAGCTATGGTTACCTGCTGGTAAAGACGGTCCAGTATTATTGCTGAGCCCAAACTTTGATGTGATCAAAGTCTATAACAACTCATCAAGTTATGCGTTGGGTGTCAGTCTGCTAGGCAAAACGATTAATGGACAAAGCGGTTTGCAAAAATCTTGGCCTCGTTATGAGCGTCCATTATCGACCACACAAGTGACTAACCTACAACGTCGCTTGACTAGTATGGGTTATGATACCAAAGGCGCTGATGGTATCGTGGGTACCAATACTCGTATGGCATTCCAGCGTTGGCAAGCAGATAATGGTCAAACGCCAGATGGATTTATTACTCAAAACAGTGCGTCTTCATTGGCTGGATGGTGAGGTAGGCTGAGGGTATTTATACATTGTATAAAAGCGGCTCTTTTTAATCGTATTTAGCCATTATTAATTAGCCACTAGTCATCAAATGATAATTTACTTTGTTCTACAAAAAGCACCTTGCCAAGGTGCTTTTTTTGTCTCAATCTATGTCTGATTTTGCTGACATCTTTAACACAATGGACAATGCAATAAATATCAAATATTAAGACCAGTGTAATCTGGCTTTATTCAAAACTTATCAGGACAAGGTTAATACAAGAAAGTTGATACTTTGAATGATAGACTCTAGATAATGTGTTTTTTAACGATGACTTTTACTCATAGTTTTTAGTGACAGTTTTCAATGACCATTTTAAATAACAGTTTCGATTACGAATAATTAGAACGACAGAAAGAGCGTGACCTTATGATTACCATGGAAGAATTACAAGCTGCGATACAGCATCGGATAGATAATTATCATATTACTGACTTTCCGCTACAAAAAAGAGCCGTCTACACTCTAGAGTTGCTGGATAGCTTAAACCATATACTGGCTCAAGATATTGCTTCGCCTTTTGATGTGCCGCGACAAAATCTATCTGCTATGGATGGCTATGCGATTGCTAAAGGTAGTGAGTTATCAGAAAGCAGTACTATCGAAATCGTTGGTGAGTCGCAAGCTGGCAGTGCTTATACTGGTGAGACAGCGGCAGGGCAAGGGGTACGTATTTTTACGGGTGCAGTCGTGCCAGATTGCTGTGATACGGTCATTATGCAAGAGAATACAAACTTTGCAGATATCAAAGCGACCGTTGATAAATCTCGACCTTATAACATCACGCTCACACAAACCGCCAAAGTTGACAACAACATCCGCTCACAAGGCGAAGAGATTGAGTCTGGCGAATCCGTTTTAAAGATCGGTAAACGCCTTAATCCTGCAGATATTAGCTTACTGGCTAACCTTGGTATTAGCCAAGTGAACGTGTTCCAACCGCTCGTTGTAGGCGTGTTGGCAACAGGTGATGAGCTCGTGGCTATTGGCAATGAGCTACAAAGTCTAGCCCAAATATATAATTCTAATACCCCAACGCTCAAAAGCTTGCTATCAGATCTGCCTATCATTATTCGTGATTATGGCATTATCCCTGATAACCTAGAGCAGACAACTATCGCAGTTAATGAGGCTATGCAGGACTGTGATGTACTGATATCGACTGCAGGTGTCTCTGTTGGTGACTATGATTTTTTGACCACTGTGATCGAAACATTAGGTCAGATTAACCATTATAAAGTGGCGATGAAGCCTGGTAAGCCTTTTGTATTTGGTGAATTGAATAAAAATCTCGATAAGCCGGTATTGTATTTTGGCCTACCGGGCAATCCGCTCTCTACGGTTGTGGGTACGTTACAGTTTGTGATACCTGCATTGTGGCAAATGTCAGGTGCTAGCGTGTCAGAGCAGCCGATGCCGCTAACGATCAAAGCCAAACTCATAAGTGACATCAGAAAATCTCCCGGCCGCAAAGACTTTCAGCGTGGCGTATTGTCACGAGATGAGACAGGTCATTATCAAGTTGAGTGCTTTTCAAGACAGCAGTCACATAGAATCAAACAGCTGAGCCGCGCTAATTGCTTCATTGTGTTGGATAAAGATAGTGGGAACGTAGCAGCTGGTAATGACGTCGTTGTACAACCGTTTCCTTGGCTACATCGCTAATTCATCGTTTGCCAATTTATTGTAAGGTGGTCGCACAAAATCAGAGAGTAACCTTACACTGGTATGCTAAATACGAATAACAAAGTAGTGCTTATAGTAAGCAGTACTGATGGCAGTAACATATGATTGATGACAACATAGATGACAAACACAAAATAGACAGCCCGCAACTGTATTCACCGAGCTTGGCACCGGCATTATCTGATGGCTACATAGAGCCTTCCTTGGTCGTGCCCACTGAGCAGATGAGTGACTATCACCAACCGCTAACCGATGGGCTTGCACGGCGTCTGACTTACTTGCGTCTATCCATTACTGACTTTTGTAATTTTCGCTGTGAGTATTGCCTGCCAAATGGCTATCAAGGTAAGCGGCCTGATGATGAGCTGAGTATCTCTGAAATTGCAACTTTGGTGCGCGGCTTTGCTCAAGTAGGTACCAAAAAAGTTAGAATTACAGGTGGTGAGCCCTCTATTCGTCGTGATGTTGTCGAAATTATCGAAACGATTAAGCAAACTGACGGTATCGAGACGGTCGCGATGACTAGCAACGGTTATAAATTGGGTAAACATATAGCCAACTGGCAAGCTGCTGGACTTGATCAGCTCAATATCAGTATGGACAGTTTTGATGCCGCTACTTTTCATAAAATGACAGGCTTTGATACCTTGCCACAGATATTGGCTGACATGGATATATTGTTAGAAACGACTGATATCAAACTGAAAATAAATAGTGTCTTGATGGCGGAGACTGCTTTTGAGAACTTAGTCACGGCGATCGACTATGTCAAAGATAGACAAGTGACTTATCGCTTTATCGAATTTATGCAGACCAGTGATAATAGCGATTTGTTTTTTGCTCAGCATGCCCAGTCTGATATTATCACTGATTACTTGTTAGAAAATGGCTGGCAGCCGCACGAGCGCGGTAGTGCCGATGGTCCAGCAGTAGAGTATAGCCACCCTGAGTATGTCGGTCGTATCGGTATGATTGCCCCATATGCGGCGCACTTCTGTGATACCTGTAACCGCTTGCGCGTAAGCAGCCAAGGCAAGGTGCATTTGTGTCTGTTTGATCAGGGCAACTATGATATCCGTCCATACTTACAGCAAGACGATATCCAAGGACTGGTAAACACTTTACATAGCTTTATGCCAATCAAGCCTGAGCATCATCATTTGCATGACTCTAACAGTGGCATCATGCACAATCTATCGATAATCGGCGGATAAAAACCTTTGAGTCTACAATCATGACGCTGATAGAGATTGTCTGCCAGTGCAATCGTTTTTCTACATAACTTTTTTTGATACAACTGCTTTTTAATACAATTATAAAATGACATCTATAAAGGATTATTTATGAGTAAGCCTGCTGCACAATTTACACCGCTTAATATTGCTGTATTGACCGTTTCTGATAGCCGTACGCTGGCAGAAGATACGTCAGGTCAGTACTTAGTAGATAGCTTGACCGAAGCAGGTCATCATTTAGCAGATCGTCAATTAATCACCGACGATATTTACCAGATTCGCGCAGTCATCAGTGGTTGGATTGCTAGTCCAGACGTTCATGCGGTTATTACAACTGGCGGTACAGGGTTCTTCATCAGAGATAGCATGCCAGAAGCTGTGAGTGTGCTGTTTGATAAATCAATTGATGGTTTTGGTGAAATGTTCCGTCTAATCTCAAAAGATGAAATCGGTATGTCTACCGTACAATCGCGAGCAGTTGCTGGCATGGCCAATGGTACGGGTATATTCTGTCTACCAGGTTCTTCTGGTGCTTGCCGTACTGGTTGGGAAAATATCTTAAAGGATCAGTTTGACAGTCGTACTCGTCCGTGCAATTTTGTGCCGCATTTTTTGGCACAAAATCCTAGCCATGATTGAGTTATAAATAATTGAGCTATGAGTGATATACAATCAAAACTGATAGGTAATGGCACAATGACAGAGCGCTCAACTAATTTGGACAGATTGGCAGGTGTGGTCATCTTGGCAGGCGGGGCATCTAGACGTATGAGAACGGCTAAGGCGATGCTGACACTACCGTCAGGTGAGCAGCTGCTAGACTATCATGTTCGTCATGCGAGCAAGTTACAGATTCCTATATTGGTTGCAGATAATGGTCGCGGCTTTCAAACTGGTTTAGATGTCCATTTAGAAAAAACCAATTCGCCTATTATTCATATTGCTGATTATGGTGCTGATGTTGACTCTAATGAGCATGATGGGCAGATCACAACTGGTGGCGCATTGGTCGCTATCGAATCAGCCTTCCAAACATTGAGCGATTTGAATGATTCAGGCATATCAAAAAATGTACAAGCATCGTGGTTACTGGTTATCAGCTGTGATAGCTTAATACCAGCAACTGACTTGTGGCAGAAATTACAATGTGAAATAAGCCTTGCTGCCGATAAAAAAGTAATTTGCTTAAAAGATGACAGTCACCTATATCCATTGTTAGGGCTGTATCAGTTAAGCATCGAGCCTGATTTGAAGGCCTATATAGATAACGGACAGCGTAGAGTGATGCAGTTTATTCAGCCATTGGTGCAAGCCGTACCATTTAGCAAAGAGTGGCAGAATTTGACCAACTTTAATACGCCTGAAGATTTTAAGCGGGCATGTGCTGCTCTATCAAAATAATAAAAATATCACATAAGAAAGGTTATATAAATGAATGACAGCGTTCAGATAAATCAGCAATCTACTTTATCTCACTTGGATAGTGATGGTGATATTACCATGGTCGATGTCAGTGGTAAGACAGCAACGACGCGAGAAGCCAATGCCACTGGACAAGTACGCTTTCCCAGTGAGATTTATGCGCAGATTAAAGCGGCTGATGGGATGACCAAAAAAGGCAGCATCACGCAAACGGCACACATCGCTGGTATCATGGCGGCCAAACGCACTCATGATCTTATACCGCTTTGTCACCCGCTACCGCTAGACAAGATAGGCTTAAGCTTTGAATATAACGACGCGCTCAGCAGCATCACGGTCAGGGCGGTGGTCAAGGTTACGCATAAGACAGGGGTGGAGATGGAAGCGTTAACAGCGGTTAGTGTTGCCTGCTTAACTATCTATGATATGACTAAAGCACTATCGCATGACATCGTTATAGATGATATTCATCTGGTCAAAAAGACAGGTGGTAAATCAGACTACAGTCATGCTTAAAATAACAAAATTGCAGAGTGCGTCATCAATTAATTAATCAATAACAATGTGCTAAGTGTCAAGCAAGGAAGCTTGCATAAGATGGAGAGGTTTATGAGTGCTATCGATATGACAACTAATATCGAATCAACGATGAATATTAACGTCATGTATTTTGCCAGTTTGGCTGACGAGGCCAATTGTCAACAAGAGACAGTAAGCGTACAGCAGGATGCGTCATTGACTGAACTATACGAACAACTTAGTCAAAAGCATCGCTTTAGCCGTCCGCAGTCGGAGTTACGCGTTGCAGTAAATGACTACTTTGCTAAATGGACTGACCAGATAAATGATGGTGATAGCGTGGTTTTCATCACGCCAGTCGCTGGTGGTTAGATAAGCGTTTACTAGTGTCCATTTTGTCAGTGGCTATTCAGTGGCTATAAATAAAAAATAATAAATAGAGAAGAAAAATGACTGATAACGTCCACGATCATTCAATGAACATCAAACGTAGTGCTGATGAGGCTTACCTTATCGCTGAGCGTGATGGTTTTGCGCTACTAGACATTGCTATAGACGAAGATAGGCTAAAAAGTACGTTAGATAATGACAGCTGCGGCGCGTTTGTTTGTTTTGAAGGGCGAGTGCGCAACCATAATAACGCTACGAGCGTTGATCGTCTTACCTATTATGGTTATGAGGATTTGGCCATCAATCAAGGTCGCGCCATTATAGAAGAAGCCAAAAAGCGTTTTGAAATTACCCATGCTATTGCGATACATCGTATCGGTGCATTAGAAATTGGCGACGTGGCTGTATGGGTTGGGGTAGTGTCAGCGCATCGTTATCCAGCATTTGATGCTTGTCGCTGGATATTAGATACCATCAAAGCGGATATTCCTGTGTGGAAGCAAGAATACTACGAGGACGACTCGTCTAAATGGCTTAGCAATAATGGTTAAGTCATTAGTTACTGTCTGTGTATCTGCTTGTCTGCTATTGTCACTAAGTGCTTGTACGCAAGACAAAGACGCTAATACGACGCTTACTGATACTACTGAGCAATCTCATACATTGCGTATTGCTGCGGCTGCTAACTTATCTGATGTACTCCCTCATATCATTGATAGCTATCAGGCTGATAATAGCTCATCTGCCCAAAATATTTCAGGTATCTCAGATATTGAAGTTACTTATGCCTCTTCTGGTAAGTTATATGCGCAAATCAAAGCAGGGGCACCGTATGATATATTCTTGTCTGCCAATCAAGATTTTCCTGCTAAATTGGCTGATGAAAATTCAGCTAGTGTTACTAACGAAGAACGTAAACTAACCAAGCCTTTTACGTATACCAGAGGTCAATTAGCACTCTATAGTGTCACCAAACCTTTAAACGATTTTACGCCAACATCGTTGGGTAATGTGTTTACCAGTGCTGACTTTACTCAGGACAGCAAGGTAGCTATTGCGAACCCTGACCTTGCTCCTTATGGTGCCTCTGCAAAAGCCTATCTGCAATCACAAGACATGTATAGTAAGTTAAATGCTCAAAAAAGTTTGATACAGTCAGAGAATATCGGTCAGGCATTTCAATATGCGCATACGGGTAGTGTGGACTATGGGTTTGTGGCACAGTCTCAGCTTGTTGCGATTAAAGCCAAGCCTGAGCAATTTATTACTTTGCTGCCAACGTCTTATCCAGCTATCTTACAAGATGGGATAATCGTTAATAACACTGACCAAGCAGCAGACTTCACCGACTACCTGCGCTCAAAAGCAGGGCAGCAGCACTTCTTACAAGCAGGCTATCTGGCCGTCCAGTAATACGTTAGACTAAACCCTCTCATCATAGAACGAGCAGTGACATTATATGATCGACCAGTCTCTTATGTCAGATATGCTCAGTCCATTTTGGGTGAGCATCAAGCTCGCTTGCGTGACTACCTTATGTCTATTGCTATTTGCAACGCCTATCGCTTACTGGTTGGCTAAGCCGAGCCGTATAAAAGTAATAGGACGTCTTAAGGTACTGCTCATGGGCATCATTGCGATGCCTCTGGTGCTACCACCTACCGTGATTGGTTTTTATCTATTGTTACTGCTCAGTCCTAGTGTGGGTATCGGTAAATGGTTGAGCGAACATAATATTAGCCCGCTGATTTTTACCTTTGAAGGTCTGGTCATTGGCTCCATTATTTACTCATTACCTTTTTATATACAGCCTGTTTACGCACAGTTTCTGCGTATTCCGCAAAGTGTCACGGAAGTTGCTCATCTTTTAGAGCCCAGTCGTATACGACGGTTTATGAAAGTGGCCTTACCGCAAGCGCGGGTGGGTATTATTTTGGGCAGTTTGGTAAGCTTTGCTCATACCATTGGGGAGTTCGGGGTTGTACTGATGATAGGCGGCAGCATCTCAGGCGAGACCAAAGTGGTATCGATTGCGATATATGAGCAGGTAGAAGCGCTCAACTATGAAGCGGCGCATATGATATCTGGTATTTTAATTATCATGGGTGTAGTGATGGTAGCGTTAATCGCTAGCGTAAGCCGAATAAGTCAACGTCCATAGCACTGGAATATTTGTATGCGAGTTAAGAAGTGTTAGGTAGTGCAGTAGCTATATAAACAATGTCTAAGCAAAATATGCAGACACAAAAAAACCTCAAACAATCTAATGCTTGAGGCGAAACTTGCTTAAACTTAATAGTTTAAATTCGTTTTAAATATGGCGCAGCGGACGGGACTCGAACCCGCGACCCCCGGCGTGACAGGCCGGTATTCTAACCAACTGAACTACCGCTGCTTAGGTCTCTTAGCTTGTTTAGCCACTTGCTAAGAAGTGGTGGGTGATGACGGATTCGAACCGCCGACATTCTGCGTGTAAGGCAGACGCTCTACCAACTGAGCTAATCACCCTTCGAACAATTGCTAGGCAATTTATTCAACATCAACTGAGCTCTTAAGTTTGTCACTAAGCTCCGTTGCTGTGGGAGTGTATTATATAGATTTACAGTTGGGTGTCAAATATTATTTTAATATTTTTAGAAAATAATTATAAATCGGACTTGTAATCTATCAGAAACAGCACTCAAAGCTATGTATTATATAGTATTTCTAAAAATACACTTATTATCATTATTTGTTGTTTAGAGGTGAAAAGCTACTATACTATGGATGCTTTATTCGTTGAACACGGTTGATGGAGGCCAATATAAACACTTTTGCTATTAAAGATACTTTTACCAGCTGGACCTGGGGAGACTTAGCGGGTCTAGGTCTGGTGCTGCATATTGTACTTATGATAGTAATGACGCTGCGCGTGGTTTCTGTGCAGCGCAATATTGGCGTGTCTATTGCTTGGGTTGCGGTGCTTTACACGTTACCAGTATTCGGTTTTGTGGCTTATATCCTGCTCGGTGAGCCGATGATTGGACGGCGCTATCGTGAACGCGTGGATCAAGCCAGCATCTTGATGAACGATATGGCAAAGCGTGAGCATCTGATTTTTGATAAAGGGAAGGACTTATTACCAGCCAACTACCGCGGTGTTAGCCAAATAGGAACGCGTTGGACCGGGTTTGGTGTATTTCCCAATCATCAAATGCAGCTGTTGACGGATCCTGCTTCGATTTTTCAGCGTTTGATTGAAGATATCCATGCCGCCCAGCGTATTGTCCTCATGGAATTTTATATTGTCTATCCAAAAGGACAGGTGCTAGAAGTCATAGAGGCGCTGTCTGTAGCAGCTCAGCGCGGCGTAGAGTGTCATATATTGGCTGATAGTGTGGGCAGCTTTAGCTTTATTAATAGTAGCGTGCATCGCAAATTAGAAAAAGCAGGGGTTTATGTCCATCAGTCATTGCCAGTGGGGTTATTTAAGACATTATTTAAACGCTCTGATTTGCGCAATCATCGTAAAATGGTGGTTATCGATGAACATATTGGCTATATCGGCAGCTTCAATCTGGTTGATCCAAGGTTTTTTAAGCAAAATAAAAACGTTGGTCAATGGATTGATGTGGCGCTACGAACGACTAGCCAGCACTCAATTAGTATCAATACAGCGATGGCCAAGGTAATTGTTACCGATATTGGTGCTGAAAGTAATGACAATCTTGCTGAGCTGCATCAGCGGGTTAATAACTATACCCGTAAGTTATATGTGATGCATCCGACCATCAATGATCTAAATAGCCGCGTGAAGGTATTGGCGGATACGATTGATGATCATGAGCAGCCAGATATAGGCGCCACCTCGATTGTCGTACCAAAGATGCCTGTCGTGGACAAAGTCTTGGCGCAGCTAATACCTTCAGCACCGCAGCTAACGGCTCATGTGATTTACAATACGTTAGTTTCTGTGATTCATCGTGCCAATAAGCGCATTCGCATTACCACACCTTATTTTGTCCCTGATGAGTCCCTATCGGGTGCGCTGACGATAGCGGCTAAGCGCGGCGTTGATGTGACGATTATTGTTCCTGAAAAGGTGGATTCATTTCTGGTACAGCACGCTTCTCAGGCTTATTATCAAGAGTTGTTGGATGCTGGGGTAACGATTGCATTGTTTAGAGGTGGTTTGCTACACGCAAAAACAGTGGTTATCGATGATGACTACTGTCTATTTGGCACCGTCAATATTGATATGCGCAGCTTTTATCTAAATATGGAAGTCAGTTTGGCGATTTATACGCCAGAAATGGTTGCCCAAGTAGCGGACTGTCAGGAAGTCTATTTAGAAAACTGCCGAATCTTGGATAGTGATGAGTGGCAACAGCGTCACGGATCAAAACGCTTGTTTGATAATGTCGTGCGCTTGTTCAGTCCTTTATTGTAGCACTCGGATTTTTAGGGTAAGGTAATCTACCAGTACCGTTCTATTATTTTAGTAGTAGCACTTTTATACCTTATGCTTTTTTGGTTTATCTATCTGCAAAGAGGTCACATCCGTCTATGTCTGCATCACCTTTAACACCACTGGACTATATTGCAGAAGGCTACTGGCAAGACTTCTTGGCTGGGCGTTCTATTGCAGGCGGTATCGCCTACGAAACTGAGCTGCGCACTTGTGCACTAGACGAGTCGCTTGAGAGTCTACAGCGTATAGATACGCTATTGTCCCAAGTGCGCCGAGATATGATTAAGAGCGGTATATGGGATGAGACGACGCTGCTGATCGATGAGCGCTATCGTAATTTCATGGTATTTTTGGCGTTTTATGCCGGTCGTGTATTGGCGCGGCAGTGGCAAAGCAAGCCACATTGGTATGGTCAGTTTGAGCTGCGTAAACGTTACCCTGAGCTAACATTGATCACCGATGATTTTTATCAGCATATGGCAGTCGGTTATGATAATGATAGCGTGGTTAAAGAGCACTTATTTTTTGCACTAGAGCCAATAGGGCTACGTCTGTTTGGTCATATTGATCGGCAGTTTGATGCAGTACAAGGTGGACAAGTAGAGAGTGGGTTATATCAAGCGGTTAGCCTTAGACTACCGAATACTCTAAATAACGATGTTCATTCAGTGTCCGAATTAACAGCGCACAAAGTAACAGCGCACAAAGCAACCACTCATCAAGTCACTGAAAGCATCGTTCCGAGCGCAGATTTAAATACGCATGTTGGTACTAGCCAATTAAATGCTTCCCTTAACAAGCCAGAGGAAGTATCGATAGGAGCTGAGTATCACCAAGCCAATATATTTGTAACTGATAGTGAGAGTCGCGCAATTCAGTCTGCTATGCCTGATACGGTAACTGAGTTGCAAGCAAACGTAGTACCTCCTGAGTCTGAGAGCTCGATAAAGCCTGAGCTGACTAAAGTAGCGCAACCAACGGCTAAGCCTACGTCACCTGTAAAAAACACATCAACGCCAGAGATGTTTACGCAACTGCTGGTAGAATTAGATGAGATAGCGGTGCCACAACCAACTGGTGATGTGCAATATCAGCAAGCACGCAAAGTATTAGATCAGTTCGAGCAGCATATTGCTAAACAGAACAAACCTCGTCGCCAAGTTATATTTTCAGATGATCATATCGCAGCAAAAAACAAAGCGTTGCTATTACTACAAGCGGCTGCTGAAGATGGTAATACAGCGGCTATGTTACGTTTGGCCATGTATGAATTGTTAGGTGAAGGTTTGACAGCGGACAGTGACAATCAAAAAAAATCTGGCGTAGATTGGGTTAATCAAGCCGCCAGCAAAAACGACAGCCGTGCTCAGCGTCTACTCAGTAAAATGTATTATCAAGGAGTAGGGGTGTCTCAAGATATAGATAGCGGTAAATACTGGTTAGAGCAAGCAGCGGATAATGGTCATGCAGAAGCGGCCAATCTGGTCAAGCAATGGCAGCAAGCAGATATGCTGCTGACCACACAGAAGCAAGAGCAGCACAGCACCAAGCGTTATCAGCTGTTAATCGGCGCAATCATCGCAGTCGCTTTATTGATAATAATCATTATCTAACAATCATTATCTAATAACTATTTACTCAGTAACTTTTTAAAAGCTTATTGTTACAGCTTAAATTCAGGTAGAATTGGCGCGCTTTACCTTTACCCTTTTATTGTTTGATTCATAACTAATCTGGGCTGTTCCATGCCATCATCTAATACCCCGTCTGACCACTCTGCGAATCCAATTGGCCCTGTATCATCGCCTAATCGTGCGGTATATGAGACACCTTTATATTATCAGTCTCTTATTGGGCTACTAAAGCCGCTATATCGTCTGCAAGTTTGGCGTCGATCTCATAAAAACGACAACTATCAGCAGGAAATCGATCAGCGTTTTGGTAAACAGTATCCACCGCGTCCAATGGTAAATGCTGATAGCGATAAAGGGGTGATTTGGTGCCACGCGGTTTCATTAGGAGAGACCAATACGGTCGCGCCTTTACTAGATATGTTATTGGCTAATGGCTATCAGATATGGTTGACCAATACGACTCAGACAGGTTTTGCTCGTGGTGCCAGTCGTTTTGCAGAACAAATAGCTCAGGGTCAGATGAGTCATAGCTATGTCCCAGTCGACAGCCCTGCTGTTATCGAAACTTTCTTGACGCATGTACAGCCTATCGCTGCGTTGTTTGTAGAAACAGAGCTGTGGGCAAATATCTTGACCAAATTATCTCAGCATCGTATTCCAAGTATTCTGGTCAATGGTCGATTATCTGCTTCTTCTTTTCAGAGTTATCAAAAGATTGGTGCAGTCAGCGCTAGTATGATGAAAAATCTTTCCTTAATCATTGCGCAAGACAGTGACTCTGCTAAATGCTTTCGGCAGTTAGGGGCTAGTAGCGCCCAAATTCGTGTGGCAGGCTCATTAAAGTGGGTAATCAATGCGTCCAAAACTGATGACAAAGCGGTAGAAGATAACCGTATTTATAATAAGAAAGCCGATCTGCGAGCAGAGTTTGGTATAGCAGATCGTCCTGTGTGGGTAGCTGCGAGTACTCACGATGGCGAAGAGGCCGCAGCGTTGTCATTGCAGCAGCAACTACTGTCTCAAGCCACATTAGCAGATACGTTGCTTGTTATTGTCCCTAGGCATCCTGAGCGTTTTGATGCAGTAGCAGATCTCATTCAGAAAACTGGGTTAAATATGGCTCGGCGCAGTGATGGGGAAGCCATTGATGCAGACACGCAAGTCTATCTAGCAGATAGCATGGGTGAGATGATGACTTGGTATACATTGGCAAATGTAGCATTTGTGGGCGGCTCGCTGGTAGATATTGGTGGGCATAATCCAGTGGAGCCTGCTAGTGTGGCAACGCCTGTACTGATGGGGGGTTACACTCAGTCTTGCCAAAGCGTAATAGACAAATTGGCTAGCGTAGGCGCTGTATATCAGCCAAGTAATGATTTTTATTGTCCAATCGAGTCAAATAGCTCAAGTAGTTCGGATGCACAGATAGTCAGTGATGATCAGTTAAAAGCGAATAAAAAATCCTCTCGTAAGAAAACAGCTTATAACTATGAAGACGCTGTGAGCATTTATACGCAGCTGGAGACTTGGCTGTGCAATTTGCCATTGGCCGCGCAGGCTGGGCAAGCTGGCGAGCAAATGACGATACAGCAGCAAGCGGTATTGACCCGCCAATTTACGATGATTGAAGACGCTATCGAGATGTCTTCCAACCAAGATAGCTTATGAACTGTATATTATTGCCCGCTGAAAACTTCTCATCAGACACAGCAAAAATCGATTCCTTGTCTCAAGTCAGCCATGTGACTAAAGTGCTGGGCGCGAAAGTCGGTGATACGCTTAAAATTGGCCAAATCGGCGGCAACCTTGGTACTGCTGTTATCGAAGATATTACCGCTGACAGCATTCAGTTAAGTAACGTTCAGCTCAATACTGTGCCGCCAGCCAAATTAGACTTAACTGTTATTCTGGCGTTACCGCGTCCTAAAGTGCTACGGCGTTTAATCATGGATATGACGGCGCTTGGTGTACGCGATATCATTCTTATCAATAGCTACCGTACTCAAAAAAGCTATTGGCAAAGCCCAATGCTTGAGCGGGTTGACGAGTTTGTATTAGAAGGTCTACAGCAGAGCATCGATACGATCGTTCCTAGTATTACGCTACAAAAACGTTTTAAGCCATTTGTCGAAGACTCACTTGGAAGCCTAATAAGCAGTCAAGCGATTGTCGCGCATCCTTATAGTCAGCAGTCCTTTTCTGAATTTTTACAACAGCAACCATCACGAGAGCTACCAAATCTAGTCTGTATAGGCGCTGAAGGTGGTTGGATTGACTATGAGATAGAGCTGTTGTTAGCTCAAGGCTGCACGCCTGTACATATAGGCTCTCGTATCTTGCGAACAGAAGCTGCGGTCAATGCAATTTTAGGGCAATGGTTGCTTTAGATGGATACTAAAGTGCGTCGCTAGACCAAATTATTGAAAGAACTGGTGAAAATAGTTCTTAAAAATCAATGCTAAAGACTCATCACAGGTATATTTACCAGTCAAACAAATGTATTGATAATTAATCTCACTTCCATTAGTATGTTGCTTTGATATATTATGGCCTGATTACTGATAACGCTTAGCAAATCATCGTTATAATCACTGTTGTTTTGTCTCACCATCCGTCTTACTTTTTTTACAGCATTACTATGGGGAAAACCATGTCATTGAACGCTATCAGCGCTAATCTAACCTCTACGAAGCTTATTCTACCTGCAGCCGTATTTGGCATGATGTTGGGTTTGGCAGGTTGTAGTAATTCTTCAACCACAGAAGAGAGCGTAGAAGTAGAGTCAACAGAAACAGGTGCTGAGCAGCAAGCAGCAACTGACGAAGCTACGACTGCTGATGGTCAGACAATTACTATCTACTCATCACGTAATGAGCAGCTGATTAAACCATTGTTAGATCGCTATACTGAGCAAACAGGTGTAAAAGTTGAACTGGTTACAGACCAAACTGGGCCTTTGATGGCGCGTCTAAAAGCGGAAGGTCAGAATACCCCAGCTGATATGCTATTGACCGTTGATGCTGGTAACTTATGGCAGGCTGCAGAGCAAGGCCTATTACAACCAGTATCATCTACTGTATTAGAAGCTAACGTCCCTGCAAAATACCGTGATCCAAAAGGTCAGTGGACAGGTCTGTCACTACGTGCACGTACTATCTTTTATGACCCAAGCAAAGTCACTGCTGACCAGCTATCTACTTATGCAGATTTAGCCGATCCAAAATGGAAAGGCAAATTATGCTTACGTACTTCTAAAAAGGTCTATAACCAATCGCTTGTCGCTAGCATGATGGAGCATTTGGGCGAAGAGAAGACCGAAGCAGTTATTAAAGGGTGGGTTGATAACCTAGCGACTGATGTGTTCAGTGACGACGTTGCGATGTTAGAAGCTATCGCTGCTGGTCAGTGTGAAGTAGGTATTGCCAATAGCTACTACTATGGTCGTCTATTGGACGAAAAACCAAACTTCCCTGTGAAGATATTCTGGGCAAACCAAGATACTACTGGTACGCACGTAAACATCTCAGGCGCTGGCGTGGTTGCAGGTTCGGACAATCCAGATGGTACGCTTAAACTGATAGAGTGGTTGTCATCTGATGAGGCACAAGGTCTTTATGCCAGCTCTGACAAAGAATTCCCAGTAAAAGTAGGTATCGATGAGTCAGACATGCTTAGATCATGGGGCGAGTTCAAAAAAGATGATATCAATGTACAGAAATTCGGTGAACTACAAACTCAAGCTATCCAAATGATGGATAAAGCGGGTTATAAATAAGGGATCGCTAGTAATACTGATACCAATCTCAAAACCATAACTTTTAGACAATAGTTCTCAAAGCACGGCTTTTAAACAAAAGCTTTTACAGAATGTGTTCAAAGGTTAGCTATTACAGATGAGTTATTTGGGTAATGACGATTTTAAGGTTGGTATAAGCTTACAAGGTCTCTATACGTATGACACGGTAATGATAATATGATCACAACGCCAGATGCGTCTGTTAGTCAAAACGATACTGTCAATGATGGTGTTAATGACCAGCAGACTGTCAGCCAAGACCACGCCCTTCGTAAACGTATCATCTCGAAATCAGTCTTAGGGCTGATTTCGTTGTTTATGCTAGTACCGATTTTAATCGTGCTGCTGTCGTGGACTCAGCCAGTGGCAGAGATTTGGACACACATGGCAGATTATGTACTGCCGCAAGTGCTCAAAAACACGGCGATTTTATTGCTTATGGTGACTGTCGTTTCAGGCACTATTGGTACTGCTCTGGCTTGGGTCACTAGTATGTATCGTTTCCCGGGTCAGCGTTTCTTTTCGTGGGCGTTGATGTTGCCACTTGCCATCCCTGCTTATGTATTGGCATTTGTCACTATCGGCATTGTTGATTTTAGTGGGCCGTTACAGACAGCTTTACGCGATTCCGGTATTAGTACTGCCATACCGTCGATAAGGAATGTATGGGGCGCAGGCTTGGTATTATCGCTAGCGTTTTACCCTTATGTATATTTGCTAGCGCGTCAGGCATTTTTGTCGCAAGGCAGGCGAGCGATAGAAGCGGGGCAGATGCTAGGTTTGAGTCGTAGCCGTGTGTTATTTCGACTGGCATTACCGCAGGCACTGCCTTGGATTATAGGTGGCTTGTTGCTAGCCAGTATGGAAACCTTAGCGGATTTTGGTGCAGTATCTGTATTTAATGTTGATACTTTTACTACCGCCATTTATAAAGCATGGTTTGGTTTTTTTAGTTTGACCACAGCGGCTCAGTTAGCAGCCTTGCTCATTGGTGTGATCTTTATTGTGGTATTGTTTGAGCAGTATTGGCAAGCGAAGCGTGGTAGTTCACTTACCCAAGGTAGCAGCCACCGCTTTGACGCTAGCAAACCTGCCAAACTAGCCATGACGCTGCTGTGTACGCTGATCTTTCTGGTCGCCTTCTTAATTCCTTTCTTGCAGCTCATCTATTGGACAGCACTTAATTTTCGCCAAGATTTTGATGCGCGTTACATTGATTTTGTCACCAATAGCCTTATGATTGCTAGTATGACCACGCTATTCATTGCCTTTTTGGCCATTATCATTGCGTGGATCAAACGGCAGTATCCTGATAAATCGACTAAGCTAATGACCACTTTAGCCAATTTGGGCTATGTCGTACCGGGGACTGTATTGGCGGTAGGGATATTTATACCTATTGCGTGGCTTGATAATCAAATGATTGCCTTTGGTATCACCTCACAGCAAGTGCTCTCTGGCAGCGTCATTGTTATGCTACTGGCGCTATCGACACGTTTTATGACGGTGAGTTTTCAGCCAGTTGACAGACAGTTGCAGCGATTGACAGTCAATCAAGAAGCTGCTGCAAAATTACTGAGCGACAGTCCTTATCAGCGTTGGCGTCATGTGATGCTGCCTGTACTTAGCCCTGGCGTATTGACTGCATTACTGATGGGCTTTGTCGAAGTGATGAAAGAGATGCCCATTACGCTGATGACACGGCGTCAAGGCTGGGATACGCTTGCAGTACGAGTGTTTGAAATGACGAGCGAAGGCATGTGGGGGCGAGCAGCGTTACCGAGTTTGCTAATCGTACTGGTTGGTTTGCTCCCTGTTTGGATATTACTGCGTCAAAGCGACAAACACAGCTAATAGCAACAAAGTTAATAGCAATAATTTGGTATAAGTTTAACAGCACACTCGTAGTGTCAGCTATATTATAATTTGCTCTGTTTTATCGATGGTTTTACTTACTAATAGCGAACTGGTACCGTCTATGTACACTGATTCAATGAACGTCTCTACAAATTCTAAGTCAGAAAAGGCTCGGGCTAGCCATACGCCTGTAGCAAAATCACCAATGTCACAAAATAGAATCAATCCAGTTCAGCCGAATAAAACTGTAGAGCAGAGCAATACCTCACAACAAAATACTGAGAAACATATCGCGACGGATCCTTATTTTAGTGTGCAAAATCTCATCGTAGGCTATGACGATACTATTGTTGTCAATGGTCTATCATTGATGCTAGAACAAGGCGAGATTGGTTGCTTCTTAGGTTATAGCGGCTGCGGGAAGACCACAGCACTTCGAGCAATCGCGGGACTGGAGCAAAGTCGTGGCGGCACTATCTATCTAAACAATCAACGCTTAACTGAAAAAACAGCTCGCCAATCATTCGCAGTTGCGCCAGCTAAGCGTGGCATGGGCATGGTGTTTCAGGATTATGCTCTTTTTGGTCATTTAAGCGTGGCAAAGAACATCGCCTTTGGTCTCAATAAATGGTCAGCTGCTGACAAAAAAGCCCGTGTAGCTGAGATGCTAAGCTTAGTTGAATTGACTGAACATGCAGATAAACGCCCAAATGAGCTCTCTGGTGGTCAGCAGCAGCGTGTGGCTCTCGCAAGAGCACTAGCCCCCAAACCAAAACTACTATTACTTGATGAACCATTCTCTAATCTAGATGTAGTACTGCGTGAGTCATTGGCAATGAATGTCCGTGATATCCTCAAACGTACTAATACCACAGCGATTTTGGTCACTCATGATCAAAATGAAGCGTTTGCACTAGCGGATAAAGTAGGGGTAATGGATAAAGGACGATTGGTACAGTGGGCGCGACCAAGTGAGCTGTATCATGAGCCTGTCAGTTCTTTTGTCGCTGAATTCGTAGGCGAAGGCGCGATGATAGACGGCATTATCAAAGAAGGTCATGTTGAGACGGCATTGGGGAATATCTATCGCCGCATGGAAGTCTATGATGAATCTGGCCAACCACAGTACTGCGAATATGATTATCCAAACGGTACACCAATCAAAGTACTTGTACGCCCTGATGACATCATTCATGATGATGACAGTACGCAGACAGCTTTGGTTATCGGACGTGTGTTTCGCGGTGCCAACTATTTATACCGTCTGCAGTTAGACGACGGACAGACTGTCTTATCCTTGGTTGCGAGCCATCATAATCATGCAATCGGTTCTCATATTGGCATTTTGCCTTTACTAGAGCATGTCGTAGTCTTCGATGAAAAAGACATCAATGCCACTACTTGGTCAGAGTATGATAGATCATCGAGAATGGATGAAGAAGTTTAGCCGTCTTTACAATTATTGAGCTGTCGTCTTAATTTACCGTTTAGCCAAAATGTGTAAGTAACGCCCAAGCCATTTGTACGGCTCTAATTGTGAGTAGCGTAACTCCATTCTAATCACTGCATCTGGGTCGTTATGCCCGCCACGCTTGAGTGGTGCATAATCATGAAATACCCGCAAGCCACTGCTGCGCACCGTCTGATAGTCATGCGCCTTTAACCAAGACTGAACCTCTTCTTTAGCGACGGGATGATTGGGTGTCAGACTTTTCTTGTTGTCTGCCTTATAGTTTGTATTATCGAGTAGATTAAAATTTCCCATGATAAGGTTACGATAATCAAAGCTTGCAGGATTATAAAAGCACAAAGATAGCGCACCATCATCTGTTAAATGCTGATCAAAAAAGTCCATAACCGCCGCTGGTTCTGCCAACCATTCAAGTAGCGCGTGCGACATAATCAAATCAAATTTTTCTGTCTCTGTCTCTGTCTCTGTCTGAGCCAGTTTTTCTTCAAGCGCTTGATAAGGGCAAATATACCAAGTGATGTCTAGCTTTTTATCGATTTTCTCTGCGCTCGCTTTTGCCTTCTCAAGCATATTTGCTGAGATGTCATTTATGACTACGTTATGACCTTGAGCAGCAAGTTCTATCGCAATTTGCGCAAGCCCTGCACCCACATCCAAGATGCGTAAAGGTCGCCCAAGCGCCTCACTCATTTGTGCGCTATATTCGAAAATATCACGGCGTAGCACAGCCAATCGAATCTCGCCTTTTAAACCACCATAGACTTTCTTTTCGAAATGATCGGCAATGGCATCGAAACTACGATCTGCTCGATCGTTTTCTGCTGGTATAGAAAGGTTTGAGTCAGGCTGGCTATCTTGATGTCTAATTGGCATAAGGTATTTAGTTCAATAAGTAAGAGGGTCAAATTAATAAAACTATTCAGTATTAACTAGCGTTTCAGGCGTCTGTTAATTACCCATTTAAAAACGACCTTCGCTAATACAATAACGACAAATACCACAATAACAAACACCCACATACCATTGCCTTGTAGATTTTCTTGATAGGCTTTTGACAAGTATGCTGATAAAGCCATCGCGGCTAAAAGTGCTCCCCAACGGACATAAGGGACAGCGCGATTGTTATGGTTAGGAAAGCTAGCAACATAATCGCTCGAAAAACTGTATAGCACCATTGCTAAAATCCAAACAATTGCAAGAATGATATCCATAATAAAAGTAGCCTGTTAGGTCGTTATGTAAGTGCTATAAAAGATGAGGTAGTGTAGCGTTTAGAAATTTTTTGTCCAGTATCACTCAAAAAATAGCTGCATCAAAGTGGTTTAAATCATAATGTGCTGATTAAAATAATATGATTTTGAAAACATTATGATGTTGAAATACAGTCTGCTTATGAAGACAGTGTGCTCATAAAAACAATTAGTTTATGTCAGAGACAGTTGTAGGTGTTGTTATATTGGCTAAATATTCTAAGCATCCTAGTTGTTTGCCAATAGAGCTTATATGCAAACCACGTATGAGCCCTATGCTCAAGATTTTAGCGTTAAATTAAATGTCATGTTGAACTGTAGATAGAAATATAAGTATCCACTCAGTTAGTCAAAATAAATCTTGTCGAGCTATAGCTAATAAGTATAGTATTTTTCTATTTAATATCCATCAGATACGGAGAATAAACAATGAAACCAATCAGCACAGCGCTACTCGCCCTAGTATTTACTTTTACATCTATGAGCCAAGCACAAGCTCGAAATACGCCTTGTTCAGGTAAAATGGGCGGGCTGTCTCATTGCTCAGCAGATGGTAAGTTCGTCTGTAAAAATGGCAAAATCAGCCAATCAAAAAAAACCTGTCATTAGAATTATTTTAGTGTGTGTCAATAATTCAAAATATCACTGCGAATGAACCGCCTAGCTTGATTTTAATGGTACTCAGAACCCCCTAAATCAGCAAATTTGTGCTAAAATAGCTTCTTTTATTAAACATTAAAACTATCGCTATTTTCCTATTGTTTTGCACGTGTAGCAGTGTTTTTTTATGGTGTCTATTTTGGTCATGACTGCCCATTTATGTGGCAGTATTTTTATATGATCTACGGGTGCCATAAGCGATGTGTCAACGTTAGAAAAAAATGTGAGTGAAGGAGTGTATATGAGCGAATCGGTCAGTCCTATTGGCATCGTAGATGAACTAAAGCAGTCGTATTTGGATTATGCGATGAGCGTGATCGTCTCGCGTGCGCTGCCTGATGTGCGTGATGGGTTCAAACCTGTACACCGCCGCGTGATGTATGCCATGCACGTGCTATCAAACGATTATAACAAACCGTACAAAAAATCAGCACGTGTGGTCGGTGATGTTATCGGTAAGTACCATCCACATGGCGATATTGCCGTCTATGATGCCATCGTCCGTATGGCGCAGGATTTTAGCTTGCGCTATCCAATGGTTGATGGTCAAGGTAACTTTGGCTCGATCGATGATGATCCTCCGGCAGCGATGCGTTATACCGAAGTACGTATGACCAAACTGACCCACCAGATGCTCGCTGATTTGGACAAAGATACGGTCGATTGGGAAGACAACTACGACGGCTCTGAGCGCATGCCAAGTGTGATGCCAGCGCGTATTCCTAACCTATTGGTTAATGGTGCCACTGGTATCGCGGTAGGTATGGCAACCAACATGGCACCGCATAACCTGACCGAAGTGATTAATGCGTGTTTGGCATATGCCGAAAATCCTCAAGTCTCTGCCGAAGAGCTGATGTCGCATATCTCAGGTCCTGATTTCCCTACAGGCGGCATTATCTATGGTCGTGCGGGTATCTTAGATGCTTATCGCACGGGTAAAGGTCGTCTACATATCCGTGGTCGTTATCACATCGAGCCGATGAGTAACTCTGGGGTCAACCGTGATCGCGAGCGTATTGTATTTACCGAAGTACCTTATCAGGCCAACAAAGCCAAGCTGATCGAGCGTATCGCAGAGCTTGTTCGTGATAAAAAAATCGAAGGTATTAGCGAAATTCGTGATGAGTCTGATAAAGATGGTATGCGTATCGCCATTGACTTGCGTCGCGGAGAAACTGCTGAAGTTATCGTTAATAACCTATTTCTACAAACGCCGCTAGAGTCTAGCTTTAGTATCAATATGGTGGCGCTGGATAATGGTCAGCCAAAACTATTGACCTTGCGTCAGCTTATCGCTGCATTTGTCCGTCATCGTCAAGAAGTGGTGACACGTCGTACGATTTATGAATTGAACAAAGCCCGCGTTCGTGGTCATTTGCTAGAAGGTCTAACGGTCGCACTAGCCAATATCGACGAAATTATTGCGACGATTAAAGCTTCTGCAAACCGTGGTCTAGCACGTGAAAGCTTATTAAATAACACGTGGGGTTCAGGTAGTGTCGTTGCGATGCTCACAGCTGCTGGTAGTCAATCGGTACGTCCTGAGTTTATCGATGGCGAAGATCCTAAAGCGCCGTTTGGTCTGATCGAAGGCGAAGAGCGCTATCGCTTGTCACTTGAACAGGTCAATGCGATTTTAGACATGCAACTGCATCGTTTGACTGGCCTTGAGCAAGATAAATTGACCGAAGAATACCAAGACTTACTGCGTGAAATCGCACACTTAGAGTCTATCCTTGGCGATTTTGATAAGCTGATGGCTATTATCTCTAATGAGATGATCGAGATTCGTGATAACTTTGGTGATGAGCGCCGTACCGATATCATCGATTCACGCATGGACTTTAGTCGCGAAGACCTTATCCCTGAGCAAACGGTCGTCATGACGGTATCGCGTACTGGCTACGCCAAAACTCAGCCGATTGATGACTATGTCGCACAAAAACGCGGCGGTAAAGGTAAGTCTGCCACGGCCATGAAAGAAGATGATGTAATCGATCATTTAGTCGTGACATCAACGCATTCTACGGTACTGTGTTTCACTGATAGTGGACGTGTCTTTAGCTTACGTGGTTTTGAAGTGCCGATTGCCAGTCGCGGTGCTCGCGGTCGTCCATTGGTTAATCTAATTGGTCTAAATAGCGACGAAACCGTTACGACCATACTACCAATTCCAAAAATCGTAGAAGATACATCAGTAGTAAGTGAAGTATCAGAAGTAAGCAATGATGACGATTCGGTAGAAGATAGCAACCAAGCAGAGCCGCCTTTTGTATTCTTTGCCACGGCCAACGGTACAGTGAAGCGGGTAGAGCTGAAGCAGTTTGCCAATATTCGCTCGAACGGTTTGATTGCGGTTGGGTTAGAAGACGGTGACAAATTGGTCAGCGCTCGTATCACTAATGGTAGCCAAGAAGTAATGTTGTTCGCTTCAAGTGGTAAAGCCATTCGTTTTGATGAGAATGATGCGCGTGCGATGGGCCGTACGGCTAAAGGCGTCCGCGGTATGCGTCTGGCTACTGACGAATTTATCAAATCATTAGTCGTTATCGAAGATGATGTACGTGAAATCTTGATTGCTTGTGAAAATGGCTTTGGTAAACGTACCTTTATCGATGAGTTCAATACACAAAATCGTGGCGGTGGCGGTGTGATCGCTATCAAGACCAGCGAGCGTAATGGCGCACTAGTACGAGCGACCAAGGTTGACTCTACCGACGATATCATTTTAATCTCTGATAAAGGTACGTTGGTTCGTACCCCAGTTGAGCATGTCGCTAGCTCTGGTCGTAATACACAAGGCGTAACATTGATTCGTCTGTCAAAAGATGAAAAACTGGTTGCCATGGCACGTGTTGAGCATGAAGAGAGCGATGATGAACTTATCGATGCCATGAGAGAAGACGGTACGTTTGACGTAGAAGGTCAGGAGCAGATAGATATTGATGCGACAACTGACAATACTGCAACTACTGACGTCGATGATGCGATTGATATTGCAAACGATCATAAACCAAGTGACAATCTATAATAGACTCACTATGCATAAGACGATGACGAGTAATAGTCTTGGTAATTAGCTTTTGAGTCTAGTCTCTTAGCATTTTTCTAGAAAAAAGCCTCTGACGTTATCGTCGGAGGCTTTTGTTTTTTCATTCTCATTTTTTCAATACTGTAAATAAGGTTCTATTTTTTAAGGCTGTTGTTATGCTTACGACCAATCAAACTTTTCAGGGAACGGTTGCTTCGGTATCATCGAGCTTTTTATTCTCGATGATGTTTTTGTTTGGACTGTTTATGCTGCCCTTAACAGGGACGCAGGTAGCATCATGGCGTGTGCTCATGATGTTGCTCAGTTTGGTGATATTGGTCAGTTTGACTAAGCAGTGGCAACGTGTTTTTGATTATATAAAGACGCTAAAGACAGTCAAGGAATGGCTTATATTTATACTGCCTGCGCCAATCCTAGGTGGACAGATTTGGTTGTTTATGTGGGCACCGGTCAATGGGTTTGGTCTCGATGTCACATTGGGCTATTTTTTATTGCCGCTAGTGATGATTGTGCTTGGTCGATTCTTTTACCATGAATATATGAGTATCTTGCAATGGGCTGCCGCGATATTTGCAGCACTCGGTATCGGCTACGATATTGTTCAGTATGGATCAGTATCTTGGGTGACACTGTTTGTATGCTTGGGTTATCCACCGTATTATCTGCTACGGCGCACCCTTTCTGTACCGCCCATTACAGGGTTACTGTTTGATTTGACGCTGTTGACACCAGTCGTGCTCGTCGTGCTATATATGACGGGCGGTTTTGATGTTGCGGTGCAAGACATGAAGTTCTGGTATCTACTGCCGCTGCTTGGTGCTTTTAGTGCGCTTGCGATGTCGCTGACGATGATTGCCAGTAGCAAGTTGCCTGTTTCACTGTTTGGGGCGTTAAGTTATATCGAGCCAATGCTGTTATTTGTGTTGTCTATTACTATTCTGAGTCAAAGCCTTGAAGAAGGTGGTTCACTCTTTATGTACGGCATGATTACGCTTGCGCTACTGGTCATGATGGCTGATAGCGTAAAAGGCTACCTTGTTCGTCAGCGTAATGACCGCTTGCATGGTTATAGAGAGCTTCAGATTGGCGGCTTTCCACCGCGTCGTCATTTTATCAATCAGCGTATCGATGGCGTGCTAAAAGCCCATCGTTTTCGTAAGATTCGTCGTTACCAAAAGAAGATGGATAAGATACAGCAAAAAATCGAACAACTTGATGCAAAATAAGCACTTACCTGCATTAAATTTACTCAATTTAAAAGTTTAGACACTAGATGAGCAGTGGCATTGCTTATTCATTCTGACTTTGACATAATGCCGACCA
Source organism: Psychrobacter sp. Ps1 (assembly GCF_022129425.1). Taxonomy (NCBI): domain Bacteria; kingdom Pseudomonadati; phylum Pseudomonadota; class Gammaproteobacteria; order Moraxellales; family Moraxellaceae; genus Psychrobacter; species Psychrobacter sp. Ps1. The sequence continues at coordinate 122,523 of NZ_JADQAN010000002.1, forward strand.
TGATGTAAGCCTAATACATCAAAAGCGTTCAACTTAGATTGCGCGACGACCTTATATGCAAAAGCCTCAGACGTTCTCGTCTGAGGCTTTTGTTTTTTTTAAAAATTGCCATGGATGTGCCCCAATCTTTAAAGGCTGTTGTGATGCTGACTACTAACCAAACCTCGCAGGGTACAATCACCGCTGTCGCTGCAAATTTTTTATACTCATTACTGTTCTTATTTGGTCTACTGCTGCAACCATTATCAGGTACGCAAGTCGCTTCGTGGCGCGTGCTGACAATGTTTTTTAGTCTCGTGCTGCTGGTCAGCGTACTAAAGCAATGGCAGCACATTTTTGATTATCTAAAAACACTAAAGAACGCAAAAGAGTGGTTTTTATTCATATTACCCACACCGATTTTGGGCGCGCAAATCTGGATATTTATGTGGGCGCCAGTCAATGGTTTGGGGCTTGAGGTCACGTTGGGTTACTTCCTATATCCGATGATTATGATCGTTGTCGGCAGGTTCTTTTATAACGAAGACATGAGCTTACTTCAGTGGGCTGCCATTGTATGTGCAGGTCTGGGTATCGCTTACGATATTTTTGAGTATGGTGCTATTTCTTGGGCGACTTTGTTTGTTTGCTTGGGTTATCCTCCTTATTATCTACTACGCCGTAAGTTGGCCGTGCCGCCTATTACTGGTTTGATTTCAGACCTTGTATTGTTGTTGCCAGTGGTATTGGTCGCGCTGTATATGAATGGTGGTTTTGAAGTAGCAATTACCAACCACAAGCTTTGGTATCTGTTGCCGTTATTAGGCATTATCAGTACCGCTGCGATGTCACTAACGATGGTGGCCAGTCAGAAGTTGCCTGTCTCACTATTTGGCACTCTGTGCTACCTTGAGCCAATATTCTTGTTTATCTTCTCAATCGCAATTTTAGACCGCAGCCTACATGATGGTGGCTCCATGCTGATGTACAGCATGATTTTCATTGCACTGCTGATTATGATTGCTGATAGCGCATTGGGCTATATGGCACGTAAACGTGAAGACCGCTTACATGGCTACAATGAGCCACAAGTGGGCAGTTTTCCACCGCGCCGTCGTCTGAAAAACCGCCGTATCAAAGGCGTGCTAATCGCGCATCGATTCCGTCAGATCAAGAAGTATCAGCAAAAAATAGATAAAATGACGCGCAAGATTGAAGCATTGCATTTAGATTGATGTTGAAGAGTACACCGTCTTAGATAGTATCGATTCGGTAGGCATAGTTTTCTAGTATGTCTGCCAACTCACAGTATTAAAGAAGTACAAATTACGCTATTATCGAGAGCAGTAGTGCCGCGATTGAGTGAACATATGGCGCTATATCTGAGATATTATGGCTGATTTACTACAATATATAACTAGGACGGTTTATGTTACATCTTCATCATTTAGCAAACTCGCGCTCGTTTCGTATTATCTGGCTGTTGGAAGAGCTCGGCGTTGATTATAAACTGACTTGCTATGAGCGCAATAAGGCATACCGTGCCCCTGATAGCTTAAAGCAAGTGCATCCGATTGGTAATGCACCGATACTAGAAGCAGACGATCGTGTGCTGATTGAGTCAGGGTTTATCATTGAGTATTTGATTAAGCACTATGATAAAGAAAAGCAGTTCAAACCTGACGATAATAACGAAGCAGCGTGGGAAGCCTACACGTTTTGGCTACACTTTGCAGAGGCTTCATTGATGCCACTGTTGGTCATGCGTTTGGTATTCACCAAAGTAGTGTCTCAATCGCCAATGCTAATCAAACCTATCAGCAAAAAAATCCAAGGTCAGATTGAAAAGAACATGATCAGTAGCGGTTTGGAGAAGATGCTAGATATGATGGAGCGTCATCTACATGAAAACCATTGGTTTGCAGGTAGTGAATTTAGCGCCGCTGATATTCAAATGCATCTTGCGGTCTTAGGTGCCAATGCTGGTGCAGGTTTAGATCAGAGTAAATATACCAATCTTTTGAACTGGCTCAAACGCTGCGAAGAGCGAGATGCCTTTAAGCGAGCAGAAAAAAAGGGCGGCCGTCTGAATTTCTAGAGGATACTGGTATAATCATCTCTCAACGCTTAAGTAGCCATGTAGACCAAAGGCTTTGTTTATGAATAAACAAAGCCTTTTTTAGGATAATGTTATGACAGATCTAAATACCTCGAATAAAGACCATCTGAAACAAGATAGCCTAGATAAAGACGATAATCAGTCAGCAACTCAAACATCACTCAATAAGCAAAATATCAGTATGCAAGAAAATAATAGACAGCAGATTAATAGCCAGCAAGTCTCTATCAAATCGTGGTCACAGAAAATTCTAGTGGTAATTCTGTGTGCAGCGAGCTTTTATGGTGGCTGGAAATCTTACGAATCAAATATGGTAAATGAGTGTACTGGCAATGGTGGACAAATGGTTGAAGGTCAAAAAACCATGATATGCCAACTGTCGTAGCTAGGGCATATTCTTCGTTTATCTTATTTCTGTCATTGATTTACGATGAAGAGATGCTCTCGTACTTCTGAGCCAGTACTCCTGATAAATAAAAGGCATCACTATGCTAAAGCTAACCTTTTTGGGTACCTCCGCAGGTGTACCGACCAAACAGCGTAATGTGACCGCATTGGCCATAGAGTGTTTAAATCCGCATACCTCTGGCGTACAGCAAGGAAGTCGTCAACAGAGTAATCAGAGTAAAAAATCGCGCCCATGGGTGCTGATTGATTGTGGTGAAGGCACGCAGCAGCAGTTGCTACATACCAAGCTCTCATTGCATCAATTGGCTGCTATTTGCATCACTCATGTGCATGGTGACCATTGCTACGGTCTGCCAGGACTATTAGCAAGTGCTGCTATGTCAGGGCGCCGTGAACCATTAACTTTGATTGCCCCAAAAGCAATCGCGACACTGCTCGAAGCCATTACCTTAACCACGGAATTGTATTTACCTTTTGCTCTCGATTTTATAGCGATTGAAGAGGTGTTGGCTGAGCAAGGTGATACGAACAAGGTCAGTATTAGCTTAAGCGACCAACATCAGCTTGATATTGATATCACGCGGCTATCGCATCGGGTTGCTTCTCATGCCTTTGGTATTACCCAGACTATTAGCCGCCGCATCCTTAATACAGATAAGCTTGTGGCAGATGGTATTCCAGCAAGCGCATTGTGGGGCAAGTTACAGCAAGGCGAAGATGTCACGACTGAGGGTAATAGACAATTGCGCTCAGTAGATTATGTTGACAATGAGATACAGCGGACGCGAGTGGTGGTGGCAGGAGACAATGATGCGCCAAATTTGTTAAGCAAAGCCGTTATCAATGCGGATTTATTGGTGCATGAAGCCACTTATACGCATGAGGTCATGATGGCTATTCAAGCCAGAAACCCTGACTATGACCCAATGCATAGCAGTGCGCATGTGGTGGGCACATTCGCGCAAAAGATGAACCTGAAAAACATCATTTTGACCCACTTTAGCGCTCGCTATCAGAACTTTGATAATCCAGATAGCGAAACGCCAAATATGGCATATATTCGTTTAGATGCTGAGAGCGTCTACAAAGGTAATCTATGGCTGGCGGCAGATTTTGACCAATATATGGTTGATGGTGCAGTTGAATCGGTAAGCAATCAAGAGAACAGTCAAGAAGAGAGTCGCGTGCAGTATATAGGCTCTGCACGCAGTGATTAGACATCGTTAAGCTTAGATATGATTTAGCGTTAAATATGACCTAGTACTTACTGTCTTCGATAGCCAATTGTGTTTTACCACTCCAAAAACGGCTAAATTGATAAGCAACTCGTCCTGAGCGACCACCACGTTCTGAGGCCCAGCGTAGCGCATCCTTTCTGATCTTATCAGGCATAGATTGACTTTCCAAAATCCCCTTAGCATCACTATCCACATCAGCTGAGATTTTTTGCTGCTCTAAACTCAGATAGTGCTGAACAATATGCAGATAAGTCTGCTGATCCATAGGATGGAAGGTGAGGGACAAACCGAACCGATCTGATAATGACACGGTCTCATCAATGGCCTCATAGGGATTGACTTCATCCGTCTGCCCATTATAGATATCGACATTGTCTTTCATCATCTGCGGTAGCAAGCGACGACGATTACTGGTGGCGTAGACCAGTAGTTTGTCTTGCTCAGAGTCTAGCGAGCCATCGAGTACGCTCTTTAGCGCACGATAGCTTTCGTCTTGACCATTAAAAGCGAGGTCATCACAGTATACGATATAGCGGCAATGACAATCTGCTGGTAGGGCATTAATAGCAGCACGAATCTTATCCAATACTTGCAGATCATCGCGCGCAACCTCAATAATACGCAAGCCTTCACTATAATGGGCTTGTAGCAAAGCGCGAATCAATGATGACTTACCGGCACCGCGTGTCCCTGACATCAATACATGGTTGGCAGGGTAACCTTTAATAAACTGACGGGTGTTTTGTACCAGTTTCAACTTTTGCGTATCGATACCATGCAAGTCATCTAAGCTCAAAAACAGGTTGACCGACAAAGGCTGCAGGTGACCAGTGCGTCCACCAACCCAGCGATAAGCAAGCTGGCTCGGATCAATTTCAATAGTTGGTGTGACTCGCTCTTGTAAGTATTGACTGAGTAAGTCTAACAACGGTGCAGGTAGGGTATAAGTAGGTTGGTCAGATGGCATGGTTGGGATATTTGGTTGGGACATAGTGGCTCTAGCAATTAAGGTTGTCTTTAATACCATACCCAAAAATACAGTTAACGCTGCTGAAATTTCAGTGCCTACAATCTTAGTACCTAGTAATCATAGTACTTGTAATCATTATTCGCGCTATTATTATCTTTGGAAATGATACGAATGGGAAGGCAATAATCTCACTATATTATGAGAAACAATACCATGGAAAATAGTGCCAGTAATCCGCCTATTACGCAAGCCTTGCAAGCGCAGGCGATGCAGCTATTGCCTATTATTAACCAAGAACTGGACGCACAAGATTTTAGTGAGATAGTGCATCAACGTATTGCTCAGCAAAGCACAGAACAAACGCAAGATGCCAAAACGCAACATATCGACAATACTTACTTCCAAGGTCTAACGCGCGCCCAGCATCCACAATTTGGTAGCGTGATGATTAAATGGCAGTTGAGTGATGGCGCTTATCCTATCGCTTCTGATTTAACTCATGAAGCGGATATTTTAGCTGCTGTAAATGCTTCATCGAAAATCAAAGATAATGCTATTGCACCGCCACTATTGGCTCATCATTGTGTAAACGTTCAAATACTAGAGCAGCCTCAAAAGCTAATAATTGTTGTTATGCCTTATTACTCTAATGGTAGCTTGGCGAGTCAGCTGACCGCTTCAAAACACCTGTCACTAATAGCGTCACAAAAGCATCATTTCATCACTCAATCCGCATACTTGATAGCTAATTTGCATCAGGCTGGTTGGCTACATAATGATATTAAGCCCAGTAATATTTTGATTGAAGGTTCTGACGATGAATGGCCCGCAGATACCATGAGTAATAGTCTGACTCCTAGATTGTTACTCACTGATTTTGCTTTATCACAATGTATGACGATGGCTAATAGCCAACCAAATCCTGCCGGTACACCAGCGTATCTCGCACCTGAGCGCTGGCAAGGACAGAGTGCAACTATACAGAGTGATATCTACGCGTTTGGCGTAATGATAGTTGAGATACTAACAGGCAAACGCCCGTTTCAGGTAAGCGCCAATAGCAATGAGAAATCGAAAGCGTGGGCGATTCAGCATTGCCAACAACCCATTCCAATGTTACCAGCAGAATATAGTCACTATCAATATATGGTCGACAAAGCATTGGCGAAGCGTGTAGAGAGACGGTATCAGGAGATGGATAAGATATTGATAGATTTAAAGTTATTAGAAAATAGCTGAATTTATTATTTTATTTTAAAAAGTGATTGTTTGTAGTATTCATATATTACCTAGTCATTGTTTTTTATGTTTGAATGGATATTCAGGCTCATTTTAAGCGAAGTCGCTATAAACTAATTTGGGTTCCCGTATTTCATTACAATGTTTTATTACAATACAGTGAGAATATCATGGCTAAAGTACTGATTATAACTGGTGATTTTGTTGAAGACTATGAAAACATGGTGCCGTTCCAAGCGCTACTAGCGATGGGGCATGAGGTTGATGCGGTCTGTCCAGATAAAGTGGCAGGTGATAGCATCGCTACCTCAATACACGACTTTGAAGGTGACCAAACTTATACCGAAAAACGCGGTCATAACTTTGTCCTTAATGCGTCTTTTGCTGATATCAATGTCGCAGATTACGATGCTTTGTATTTACCAGGTGGACGTGCGCCAGAATACTTGCGTTTGAATGCTAAGGTCATTGCAATGATTCAGCATTTCGCAAATACTGATAAACCGATTGCCTCGGTTTGCCATGGGCCACAAATGCTGACAGCTGCGGGCGTATTAAAGGGTAAAAAAGTATCTGCTTATCCTGCGTGTCAGCCAGAAATAGAAATGGCTGGCGCTGAGTATGTCACGTTACCTATGGATGGCGCTATTACAGATGGGCAACTGGTAACGGCACCTGCATGGCCTGCCCACCCAGCGATGCTAAAGCAGTTTGTTGCCTTGCTATAAGCATTAATTCGGGTCTGTTGAACGTTCAATAGACCCCAGTATCGAGAGAGGATATATATATGTGCCAACTTTTTATGAGTGCTGACGATAGCTTGTGGAGCTCTAAAACCAAATCGCTTCGAATTCAGGGCGTTGTCACTTCAATTCGTTTAGAAGTGTTTTTTTGGGATATATTAGAAGAGTTGTCATTTCGCGATCAAATGACGGTTAATCAACTGATCACTAAGCTATACCTTGAATCTCTCGATGCTGATCATGATATTAGCAATTTTACCTCTTTTTTAAGAGTTTGTTGTTCTCGTTATTTATCTTTAATAGCCGATGGCGATCTTTCTCGCGAAACAAGATTACCTTTAGAAAAAGTCGATGCAAAAAATATAATTCAACGTGAAGCTCTTCGTAAAAATCAACGTAGTGCATTATTCAATAATAGTGAGGAAAACATTTCTATTAATTAGTTCTGGCTATGGTAGGTGCATGAAAGCATTGATTCAGAGGGTGGAGTGTCGCTATTAGCGTATGGATGAAGTGTTAAAGGATTTATAAAGGTTAGAAAAGTAGATTAATACTTTTAACAAGATACTTTATAGTTTTAATACCAAATTCCAGACACAAAAAAACCTGCTAAAAAGCAGGTTTTGATATTTGGTCTAAGATGTACTATCCGAAAATGGTGGGGCTGGAGAGACTCGAACTCTCACACCTTGCGGCGCCAGAACCTAAATCTGGTGCGTCTACCAATTCCGCCACAGCCCCATTTTCGTTACTCTATCATCAAAAGCGATTAAACTCAAACGCTATCTAGACAGTTAACTGATTCGGTAGTGCGTCTCAGTGGTTGGCTATTATATAGAGTTTTAATTGTTTGGCAACCCCTATTTGCAATTATTTTTAATTATTTTTGATATTAATTTTAAGTAGTTGATATTAATAATAATTTATTATCGTTTTTTATTCTTTAGTTGGTACTCTCGGGGCAGAGATATCCAACTGCTGCAATTTGCGCGTCAGAGTATTGCGTCCCCAACCAAGTAAGCTCGCTGCCTCTATCTTTTTGCCGCCGCTATGATTGAGTGCTGCTGTTAATAACACGCGCTCAAACTCAGGGGTTGCTGTTTGCAAAATATCAGTTTCCCCCGTGCTTAGCGACTGCTCAGCCCAATCAGCCAAGGCTTGCTGCCAACTTTGGTTTTTAGGCAACGGGCTACTGCGATCATTTTGCTGATTGTTTAACGCACTACTATTTAATACATCGCCATTTTGTACCAAGTTCTCTTGAGCGTCTTCCTTCGATGAGCCATGCTCTTCATAAAGCACCGTATTAGGTGAGATGTTTTCAAGTAGCTCTGGTGGCAAATCTGTCGCCATCACCGTATCACCAGTAGCCATAACCGTGAGCCACAAGCAGACGTTTTCTAATTGACGTACGTTACCACGCCAGTCGAACGTCTGCATAATTTGTAATGCGGCAGGATGTAGATGCTTCGGGGTGGTACTCATTTGCTCTGCGGCAGACTGCATAAAGTAGAGGGCTAATGCAGGAATGTCTTCAGGGCGTGTACGTAGTGGTGGTAGGGGTAAACGAATGACATTGAGGCGATAAAACAAATCTTCGCGGAATCGACTTTGTTTTACCAGCTCTTCTAAGTTTTGGTGAGTAGCTGCAATGATACGTACATCGACCTTTATCGGCTGCTGACCACCAACACGATAAAACTCACCATTGGCCAATACGCGTAACAGCCGTGTCTGAGTGCTAAAAGGCATGTCGCCGATTTCATCTAAGAATAGGGTACCGCCGTCTGCCTGCTCAAAACGGCCTTGGCGCATCGTTGTTGCACCAGTGAACGCGCCTTTTTCGTGACCGAATAGCTCAGACTCGATCAAGTCATGCGGTATGGCTGCCATATTAAGCGCAATAAATGGTTGCTGTTTACGCGGGGAGTGCTGATGTAGAGCACTGGCCACCAACTCTTTACCTGTTCCAGACTCACCAGTGATTAAGACGGAAATGGGGGATTGAGCCAGTCTGCCAATAGCACGAAACACCGTTTGCATGGCTGGTGACTGTCCAATGATGCCGCTAGGGTTCCCATTATCTTTGGTTACGCCGGCACCTTTGTTCTTATTTTCTTTAGTTGTCTTACTAACAGAGGCTGCTTTAGGTTTTATAAGGTCTTCAGTGAAAGTATCAGACGTTATATTGGTATTAGGTTCATCTGAAAGGGAAACAGTCGTTGTCTCTAAATTGGGCTGATAATTGATGGCTTTATAAATCGTTGCAACCGCGTCATCTAAGTCAAAAGGCTTGGGCAGGTATTCAAAAGCACCAGTCTGATAGCTATTGATAGCAGAGGTCAGGTCTGAGTGTGCCGTCATAATTACGATTGGCATTTTAGGGAAATGCTGATGGACCCAGTCGCTAAAAGACAATCCATCCATCATTGGCATACGAATATCGGTCAATATGACGTCTGGTAATTGCTCAGCTGACTCTTGCTGCTTTAACACATCATTAAGGCGAGTCCATGCTGCTTGTGCTTGAGTAAAACTGATAACGGTCAATCCAGCATCTTCAAACGTGTCGGCCAACACCATACGTAGGGCTGCATCGTCATCGATTAACCACAATGTGGCAGGGTGGTCGCTGGGTGCATTATTCACAGTTACTATTTGTGATTGTGGTGATTGATCATCGCTTTTAGGTTGGAGGTCGTCGCTATATTCAGTCATGTATTGGGCCTAATCAGCAATTATTGATGGTAAGTTGGGGATTGGGAGTTAGCGTTATGAAATTTAGCAGCCTTTAATTCATAAATTCATAATTTGGGTTATGTCTCAGTGATGGGTTGAGTAAATGGTAGATATAGCGTAAATCGGGTTTGCTTATCTTCTTGCTCTTTTGTCGAGCTCACATCAATCATACCATGATGATGACTGATAATATCTTGAACGATGGATAATCCAAGACCTGTACCGGCTGCACGGCTAGTGACCATTGGGAAAAATATCTGACCGATCAATGCTGGATCAATACCTGAGCCATTATCGGTAATGGTAATTTGCATCACTTGCTTGTGCTGCTGCCCGACGATCGTATGCTGAAAGGCAACCCGCGTTTGAATATGCAATGTCGGTTGATAGTCAGAATTACTCTCAGTTTGCATGGTAGCTTGTGGTGATTCTTGAGACTCTGAGATTTTATTCTGTTGTAGCGTTTGTTCGAACTCAGTCATCGACTCACAAGCATTATTAATGAGGTTTAAAAACACTTGAATCAGCTGATCCTTATCAGCGCATAACTCTGGCAATGATAAATCATAATCACGCTGTAACACTACCTGTGGATACTGATTGGTCACTAAGGTTAAGACATGCTCCAGAGGCTCATGGATATTGAGCGTTTGCCAGTTTGGCAGTTGATTGGAACCCAGAAGCTGCCCAATAAGATGGGTCAATCGATCAGTCTCTGAAATAATAATGTCCGTATAGTTACGCAGCTTTTGATTCATTTTTTGCAAATCATGCTGCGTGTCAGCGTTGGTAGTTGTCAAAGCATTATCAGCGCTAGAGGTGCTAGTAGTAGATGCGTCGCTGAATTTAATGAATTGCCGTTGCAACAGCTGGGCTGCCCCGCGAATACCAGCAAGAGGGTTTTTTATTTCGTGCGCCACCGAGCGTAGCATATGACGGGCCACTGTATACTGCTGTTGTTGGCGCTGCTCCTCAGAGATACGACTTTGACGATCTTTACCCCACATCTCGATAATAAAATAAGGCTGCTGTTCATAGATGACTGGCGTGACGCTATAGTCGACTGACAATGATAAATTACCATTTAGCGGTGTTTTTATGATGTGGTCATGATCGATAAAAGGTTGTTGATAGTTTTGCGCTTGCACAAAGCGCTCGGTCAACGAGTATGCTGGCTCGCTCGAAGGCTCATTTTCATTTATATCACTACTATCATTATCGATAAATGCAGTATCTTTAGTCTTCAACTCATCGGGTGCGAGCAGTGTCAAGATGGATTGATTGATTAGTCTGCCGCTACTAATGGCGAGTAGCTGCTCGGCTTGAGCATTCAACCGTGTGATTGATAGCTCATCGTTGACCCATAAAATAGCGGTGAATAAATGCTGAGATATAAATGCGAGGTCAGGGGTTGTTTTGGCGGTTATAAAATCAGCGTTCATCAGTAGGGCCCAAAAAAGTCAGATGCTTGAGATAATATTTAACCACAAATCAAGACTATAGAGCGGCAAAACTGGTGATTTTTGCAAAAAAAACGTACAATGCGCTCAGCCAATTTATCTCTAGCAAGGTCAGCCATGTCCAAAACTTCTACCGAGTCAGTGAATACGACAGCAACAGCTCCTCTATCTGCCGTAAAAGACACTGCCACTATCTTCAATCCTGCCGCGCCTACCATAGTACAAGAGCAGAGTCAGGCAGATGCCAGTCAAACAGATACTAAACAGCCTTACCATCATAAAGCCAATCACAACCAAAACCGTAGTGTAGCCCAAAGCAGCGATGTAACAACTGCCAATGCGACTGCTGCGATGCCAGTTAGTGCGGCGCCAAAGATTGGTTTTGTGTCACTAGGTTGTCCAAAAGCATTGGTAGATAGTGAGCGTATTATCACTGAGCTAAGCCGTGACGGCTATCAAGTAGCCAGTGATTACGACGGTGCTGACTTGGTCGTGGTAAACACTTGCGGCTTTATTGAGTCAGCGGTACAAGAGTCGCTCGATGCGATCGGCGAGGCAATTAGCAAAAACGGTAAAGTGATTGTTACTGGTTGCTTGGGCAAAGAAGCGGACAAAATCCGTGAGATGCATCCAGCTGTACTAGCAGTGACGGGCGCGCATGCCTATGACGAAGTGATTACGGCAGTGGCGCAGCATGTGCCTAAGCCAAATCGCAGTCAGGACGCCAACTATGATCCAAAAATAGATTTGATTAATGAAGCGGGTATCAAACTGACCCCAAGCCATTATGCATATCTAAAAATCTCAGAAGGCTGCAACCACCGCTGTACGTTCTGCATTATCCCAAGCTTACGCGGCGATTTGGACTCACGTCCGATTGATAATGTGATGAATGAAGCACTGGCGCTCAAAAAAGCTGGCGTGAAAGAATTGCTTATCATCTCGCAAGATACCTCGGCATATGGTCTTGACCTAAAGTACAAGATCAGCTTTTGGAATGGCATGCCGCTCAAGTCTAAGTTTTATGACTTATGCCAAGCATTGAACGATTTGGGCATTTGGGTTCGCTTGCATTATGTCTATCCGTATCCACATGTAGACAAAGTCGTTGAGTTGATGGGTGAGAAGAAACTGCTTCCTTATCTGGACATTCCGTTCCAGCATGCCAGCCATCGCATCCTAAAAGCGATGAAACGTCCTGCGCATAGCGAAAACACCTTGGCTCGTATCAAAGCATGGCGTGAGATTTGTCCTGATATCGTGATTCGCTCGACCTTTGTGGTTGGTTTCCCTGGTGAGACTGAAGAAGATTTTCAGTGCTTGCTTGATTGGCTAGTTGAAGCACGCCTCGATCGCGTGGGTGCATTTACTTATTCAGAAGTAGAAGGCGCAGTGGCTAATGATTTGCCTGATCATGTGCCTGAAGACGTTAAACAATCTCGCTATGAGCGTTTAATGGCGCTACAGCAAGATATTTCAGCGCAAAAGCTACAAGAAAAAGTCGGCAAGACTTTAACGGTATTGGTCGATGAAATTGATAGCGATGAAAATATTGCTATTTGCCGTAGCTATGCTGATGCACCTGAAATTGATGGTCATGTCTATGTTGATGACATCAACGCTCAAGTTAAAGTAGGGCAGTTCTTAACCGTGACTATCGACGATGCTAGCGAATACGATCTATTCGCCAGTTATCAAAGCTAGATATCCAATAAGATATGCGAGTGAAAATTGCCCAATGAGGGGCAGTTTTTGCTACAATTAGCGCAATTTAGCCTTTTTAATACGCTTAGCTGTAAGTGTAGCGTTGTGGGCAAACTCGATTTGTATTTTACCGATAATTTTCTTTATAATTTCATAATAACAAGGTGACCTCATGTCTGACAAAAACCCGCGTTACGCTCGTATCTTGCTGAAACTCTCCGGTGAAGCCTTAGCTGGCAGTAAAGACATGGGTATTGATACCGAAGTGCTTGATAAAATGAGCTTGTCTATCGCTCACTTGCGTGGACTTGGTGTCCAAGTTGGTATCGTGGTCGGCGGTGGTAACTTATATCGCGGTGCGCAATTACAAAAAGAAGGTCTGGTTGGCCGTGTTACTGGTGATCAGATGGGCATGCTAGCGACCGTTATGAACGGACTGGCAATGCGTGATGCGCTTGAGCGTCGCAATATCAAAACTCGTTTGATGTCAGCGTTACCGATTGGTGAAGTTACCGAAAGCTATAGTAGTCGTAATGCGATTCGTTATCTCAAAAACGGCGAAGTTTGTATCTTTGTTGCAGGTACTGGTAACCCATTCTTTACCACTGACACCGCTGCTTGTTTGCGCGGTATCGAAATCGAAGCTGGTTTGATTTTAAAAGCGACTAAGGTTGACGGCGTTTATGACAAAGACCCAAGTCTACATGACGATGCAGTCAAATATGATGGTCTGACTTTTGATGAGGTACTAGAGCAAAAGCTAGGCGTCATGGATTTAACGGCTATCGCATTGTGCCGTGAGCATAACGTACCGCTGCAAGTGTTTGACATGACTAAGCCTAATGCATTGTTAAATGTCATTATGGGTGAAAATGAAGGCACACGAGTTTTTCATTAATTGATGCGATACTGGAAACTAACGTCAGTAAATAGCTAACGATTAGCAATAAATAATTAATATCCCAATAGCAAATAAAAAATTTGTCGGTAACGATAAATAAGGATACACAATGATTAAAGAGATTAAGCAAGACGGCGAAGCACGCATGCAAAAAACGTTGGAAGCGCTTGAAAGCACTTTCAGTAAAGTTCGTACTGGCCGTGCGCATCCAGGTATGTTGTCAGGTGTGATGGTCAGCTACTACGGTTCTGATACCCCATTGAACCAAGTGGCAAGCGTCAACGTCGAAGACTCACGTACCTTGCTGGTTCAACCGTTTGACCGTACGATGGTGCAAGCAGTAGATAAGGCCATTCGTGAAGCAGATTTGGGTCTAAACCCAATGTCTGCTGATGTGATTCGTGTGCCGATGCCAGCATTGACAGAAGATACTCGTCGCGATATGCAAAAGCTTGCACGTGGGGAAGCTGAGAGCAGCCGCGTTTCTATCCGTAATATTCGCCGTGACATGATGAATGACATCAAAGACTTGGCAAAAGAAAAGGAAATCTCAGAAGACGATGAGCGCCGCGCTAGTGATGACATTCAGAAAATCACTGACAAATATATCGAAACGATTGATGCTCGCTTGAGCAAGAAAGAAAGCGATTTGATGGAAGTTTAATACTGATATATTTGGTATTTATAGCAAGAATCAGTTCGGTAGATTATCTGTAATTGAGCAGCCAATACTTTGTAGCTATTGGCTGTTTATTATTGTGTAGACTGATATAGTTAATCCTCTATAAAAGAGTCGCAGCGTTAACCTCGATTGAAGTATCGCATATACATCTGAACTCGGTTGCTGGTCTCTCTTTTAAACTGAATCAACTATATGCAGCCATATCTAGAACATGCCAAAAACGCGATTGATTAGACTTTGTTCATCGCATTCTGAGCATTAAAAATTCACAATATAATTATGATAAGTTAGTGAATTATATAAATGGCACTTTTTATTCGCCGTTGCACACGTTATTATTATTTTACCTTAACAATAAGCAAGTTCGCCTATGTCCACTTCAGCCGTTTTGGCGTCCGCTATTCTTCCTCGTCACATTGCCATTATTATGGATGGTAACAATCGCTACGGTAAGGCCAATAATTTAGGCCAAGGCCAAGGTCATGTAGCGGGTAAAAATGCACTAGATCCCCTTGTTGATTATTGTGTCAATACAGGCATTAAAGTGCTGACCGTTTTTGCGTTTTCTAGCGAAAATTGGCAGAGACCGCCTAGTGAGGTAGCATTGTTGATGAAGCTACTCACATCGACGATTCATGAGCAAATGCCGCGAATGAATAAGTATCGTATTCGCTTGCGTTTCATTGGTGATCGCAGCCAGCTTAGTGAGTCACTACAAACGCTAATGGCTGACGCAGAAGAAAAGACGGCAGAGTTTGATGCGATGACGCTGGTGATTGCGATTAGCTACGGTGGACAATGGGATATTGCAAATGCAGCAAAACAGCTGGCTCAGCAAGTACAAGATGGCGAATTAAAAGCTGAAGATGTCAGCGAAGAGCTGTTAGGTAACTACGTACAATTAGCCGACACGCCAGCAGTAGATATGCTAGTGCGTACGGGCGGCGAGTATCGTATTTCTAATTTCTTATTATGGCAATCCGCTTATGCTGAGCTGTTTTTCACTCCCACATTGTGGCCGAATTTTACAGCAGAAGAGCTGGCTTTGATGATCGCAGAGTTTGCAAAACGTCAACGCCGCTTTGGCAAAACCAGCGAGCAGGTAGTAATAGAGCAGCAAGGGCACTGAGCAATGAGTTGATAGGTAAGTTCAGTCGGTTCAGTTCAGTTCAGTTCAGTTAGTATTGTATAACTGGTCAATAGGGTTGGTTTATGCAATGATAAATGGCTTGAATTAGTATTGAATGCTATCACTAGGCCATCGTTAGTTAGCTGCTATAATGCATTTTTTGAACATCTGTTCTTCATTATTATAAGGCTCGATAAGTATGTGGCAACGAATTAAAACGGCAATTGTTCTCGTTATTATCGTTGGTATTGCAATGTTTGCGAGCCAAACACCTATTTTATTTGCACCACTGTTGGCCATTGGGGTCATTATCGCCGCTCATGAGTGGGCTAAATTGATGCCTAAGTGGCGCCAACCTGCGGTATTTGTTCTATTGATTTTAGCGCTCACTATATTCTCACTGATGTTCAAGGTGACTTGGCTGTTTTGGTGGGTGGCGTCACTCGTTATATGGCTAATGGCGCTGTCTTGGGTTCGAGTCTTCCCAACACAAACAAGATGGTACGGCAACCAATTGGCAATGATGGGCGCGGTTATTTTGACGGCATCTATTACGGCAATGTTCTATCTCTGGCAACTGTCGGCATGGTGGCTGCTGTATGTGTTCTTATTAGTATGGTGTGCAGATAGCGGTGCGTATTTCGTTGGACGCAAGCTTGGTCGCCGAAAAATGGCACCCAATGTTTCGCCCAATAAGAGCATGGAAGGGTTGGCTGGTGGCCTCCTCACAGGGCTGTTAGTTGTGATAGCTATCAGCGTCTTTAAATTACAGCTGACCGGTATACCATTAATCGCATTTGTAGCGTTATCGGCCATCACTATTCTTGCCTCTGTACTTGGAGACTTATTCGAGTCGATGCTCAAACGTCGTGCTGATGTAAAAGATTCAGGCACTATCTTGCCAGGTCACGGTGGTATCCTTGATCGTATTGATTCGCTTCTGTCTGCAACACCGATATTTGCCCTTGGTTTTTGGGCGATACAGCAGCTTGGCTTGATAGTAGTGTAAGGTTTATAGCAGCACTGTTCTATTTGAGCCTGTTCTGTGGTACATCCACAATAATATTGATATAAGTGAGCCGAGCGTGAGTAATACATTGGTATGGCAAGCGAAGTTATCAGAGCAGTGGCTTTATAGTTAACAGACGATATTCTATTTTTATTATTTTTAAGTATCATGGGCATTGATAGTTATGACGCAACGCATCGCCGTACTAGGCGCGACAGGCTCGATTGGCGATAGCACCTTAGCAATATTAGCGGCGCAACCGCACACTTATGAAGTCTATGCTTTATCAGGCTATCATCGCTTAGATAAGCTATTTGCACTTTGTCAGCAGTTTTTGCCGAAACGCGTCAGTGTGCCGACGTCAGCCGTAGATGATTTTGCTAACAGGCTTAAATCTGCGGGAATTGCTAGTGATGTCGTAGGGGGCGAGGCAGGATTGGTAGATATTGCCACTGACTCACAGACTGATACGGTTGTAGCGGCGATTGTAGGGGCGGCAGGGTTGCCGTCTACATTGGCAGCAGCACGTGCAGGCAAACGTATTTTATTGGCCAACAAAGAAGCCTTAGTCATGGCAGGTAAGGTCATGATCGATGCGGTCAAGACGCACAAAGCTACTTTGCTGCCGCTCGATTCTGAACACAATGCTATTTTTCAATGCTTACCACTTGCTATTCAGCAAGATAATACGCAAATCCATCAGTCAAATCATGGTGTCCGTAAACTATGGTTAACAGCCTCTGGTGGGCCATTTTTGCAGCAGTCGTTCGAGCAGATGCAGCAGGCAAGCGTCGCAGAAGCGGTCAAACACCCCAATTGGTCAATGGGTCAAAAGATATCTGTTGATTCGGCGACAATGATGAATAAGGGGCTTGAGCTGATAGAAGCCTGTCACTTATTTGATTTGCCTGAAGATAAGATAAATGTGGTCATTCATCCACAAAGTATCATTCACTCAATGGTAGAATATAGCGATGGGAGTTTTTTGGCGCAGCTAGGTAGTCCAGACATGAAAACGCCCATTGCACACGCGCTTAGCTACCCTGATCGGATTGATAGTGGCTCGCAGCCGTTAGACTTATTTGCGCTTAGTGGTTTGGAGTTTATTGAGCCTGACTTGCAAAAATTTTCCTGTTTGCGTTTAGCTCGCCAAGCTATGCAAGCAGGGACGCAAGCCACGATTGTGCTCAATGCGGCAAATGAAATTGCAGTGGCGGCGTTCCTCGATGGGAAAATTCGTTTGACTGATATTGCTAATATTAACGAACAAGCCTTAAATGACATACAGCTGCCCCCATTAAACGAAACTGCTGACATAGAAGACATATTGGCAATCGATAAGATTGCACGCCATCTGACTGATAAGTTGGTAGCAAAGCTGACATAATCGTAGCAAGCGTCTCTTAGCTGATACGTGACATTGATAAACGATATTAGCGAAGATGTTGATGAAAATGCTGAGAGACAATACTGAGAAAAAATCATGACGTTTTTACTAACACTTCTTGCCGCTATATTTGTCTTAGGCCCGCTTATTGCCTTACACGAATGGGGGCATTATATTGTGGCGCGGCTTTGCGGTGTCAAAGTGCTAACGTACTCTATCGGCTTTGGTCCTAAAGTTTTTGGTTGGACTAGCAAAAAGAGCGGCATCGACTATCGTATCTCAGCATTGCCACTCGGCGGCTATGTAAAGATGCTGGATGAGCGTGAAGGTAATGTCGCAAAAGATGAGCAGCATCTTGCATTTAATCGGCAGCATCCGCTAAAGAAAATTGCTATCGTTGCAGCTGGTCCTATCATGAATTTTGTCATCGCTATCGCGCTATTTTGGGTACTATTTATGACCCCATCTGAGCAGTTGGCGACTAAGATTGGACAGGTACTACCAGATACGCCTGCTGCGATGGCAAAGCTGCCAGTCGGTGATAAGATTGTGGCGATTGATGGGCACGATGTGCAAACATGGGAAGGTATTAACTATCGACTTGCAGGACGTATGGGCGAGACGGATAATGTCAGCATTACCTTGCAGTCAGATGCCCAAACCGATCAGTCGACTAAAACCTATCAAGCCCCCGTCACGCAGTTTATGCAAGGTGAAGCTCAAGGCAAAGACGCATTGACCAGCTTTGGTATGTTGCCATGGCAGCCGCAGATTGCGCCGATTGTAGGCGGTTTGGCTCCCGATGGTGCCGCTAGCCGCCAAGGTCTAAAGGTTGGCGACCGTATTACTGCTATTGATGATACAGCAATCGAAGATTGGATTACTGCCACACGTATCATCCGTGATAATCCTGAAACGCTATTGAACTTTACGGTGTTGCGTGATGACAAGCCTGTACAGTTGCAAATTATGCCCCAAGGCAAAAAAGACAACTTGGGTAATGATTACGGACAGATTGGTGCAATGGTGGATCAGACTGAGATTGTTATTCCTGATGATTATAAGACCACCGTGGTCTATGGTCCTAGTGAGTCGTTAGTGAAGTCGTTTGAAAAGACTGAGCAGCTCGCAGTAATGACCGTAAGCTCGATGGGGAAAATGCTGTCAGGTATGATTGGTTTAGACAATCTATCAGGGCCAATTACCATTGCCAAAGTCGCCAAACAAAGCTTTGATATCAGTTGGCAAATGGTATTATCGACAGCGGCGCTGATTAGCTTGAGTCTTGCTGTATTAAACCTTTTGCCAATTCCGGTATTGGATGGTGGACATATTGTCTATCATTTTATCGAGCTGATCCGTGGTAAGCCATTATCTGAAGGTGTGCAAATGGTCGGTCTAAATATCGGTTTACTCTTGCTGGCAGGTTTCATGGTGTTAGCAATTGGTAATGACATCAGCCGGCTATTTTGATCGGCTGATAAGCAATATGGCTGATAAAGCACGATATACTAATGGTTTTACGCCTATTATAGGCTGATTATTGTTATGATAGGCATGCTACTCTGTGTCGCAGCCTCTGTACTAATCGTAATTTTTAGTTTATTTTGTGATGCAATTTATATAAAGTGTTCTGAGTTACCCTTGCATGGGTTTATAAACTTATGCGCACGGGTTAGACAATACGTGCCTTTTAACTTAACTTAAGCAATTTTTTTATTGACGGATAGTGTTTATGCGTACGCCTTTAATTATGAGCGCGGCTGGGTTGCCGTTAGTTGTAGCGATGATGAGTATGCCAGTACAGGCTGCAGAATTTGTAGTAACTGACATCGGTTTTAATGGCTTACAACGCCTAACCCCTGATAGCCTCTATCCGGTCTTACCTGTTACGGTAGGCGATACGGTGAATGATAGTAGCTTAGCTGCCAGTATTAAGGCGCTATATGCAACTGAGAACTTTGCTGATATTCAAAGCCGTGTCGAAGGTGGCAAGCTAAGGTTTGACGTCATTGAGCGTCCAACGATCGCTGAAGTAACCTTTGAAGGCAATAAGCTTATTCCAAAAGAAGGGCTTGAGCAGGGATTGAAGAATGCTGGACTGTCTGCTGGTGACGTGCTCAAGCAGTCTACTTTGCAAGGCGTGGCCAATGAGCTACAACAGCAATATATTAGCCAAGGTTACTACAATAGTAATATCGAAGTAGATCAAACGGTACTTGATGGTAACCGCGTGAAACTTGATGTGCGTTTTGTAGAAGGCAAGCCTGCAAAAGTTGTCGATATCAATATTATTGGTAACAAACACTTTAGTGATGAAGAGATTAAAGACGTTTTCGCGGTAAAAGAATCTTCATGGACACGTCTATTATCTAAATCTGATCGATACGCTCAAGAGAAACTGGCCGCAAGTCTAGAGAGTTTAAAGGCGCTGTACCAGAACGATGGTTATGTGCGTTTTTCAGTTGATAATGCCGTATTGAACATCAGCGAAGATAAAAGTAGTGTGTTTATCGAAGTCAGCCTAAGCGAAGGCGAACAATACCAGTTTGGCGAAGTGAACTTTTTAGGTAAACCTACTTTTGAGAACAGTGAGCTAAAAGAGCTGGTGAGCTTTGCATCTAACGAAAAATACTCGCAAGCAAAACTAGACGAAACCACTGCTTCTCTTAAAAGACGCTATGGTAACGAAGGCTATTATCTAGCTCAAATCAGACCAGTACCACGTATCAATGACGATACGAAAATGGTCGATGTTGATTACTATATTGACCCTGCTCGTCCTATCTACGTTCGTCGTATCAACTTTACGGGTAATATCAAAACGCAAGACGAAGTATTACGTCGTGAAATGCGTCAGTTAGAAGGTACACTTTCTTCTAATGACAAAATTCAACTGTCACGCACGCGTTTGATGCGTACTGGTTTCTTTAAAAATGTCACTGTCGACGTTAAGCCCGTACCTAATCAGCCAGATCAAGTTGATGTAAACTATGTGGTTGAAGAGCAGCCTTCTGGTAGCTCAACAATTGCAGCTGGTTACTCACAAAGTGGTGGTGTGACTTTCCAGTTGGATCTGACCCAAAACAACTTCATGGGTACCGGTAACCGTGTTAAGGCTGCGCTTTCTCGTTCAGAAACACGCGACTCTTATAGCCTAGGTTATACCGATCCGTACTTTACAGAAAACGGCGTTTCTCAAGGCATCAGCGGTTATTATCGCAAAACCAAATATGATGACGACAACGTTAGTAACTATGTGACCGATTCATATGGTGCGACGCTGAACTATAGTTATCCTATTGATGAAACCAAACGCCTGAGTGCTGGTTTAAATGTAGACAACACAAAGGTTCGTGGTGGTCGTTATCTAGGTATATCTAATGTTCAAGAGATTCTAGATGATGGTGGCACACAAACATTTGACGATGATACTGATGGCGTTTCAACATTTAAAAACGACTATCAAACCTATAACTTGTTACTTGGCTGGGACTACAGCACGTTAGATCGCCCAGTATTCCCTACCAAAGGGATGAGCCATGCAATTGATGCAACCATTGGTCTTGGCGATGCCAACTACCAAAAGCTAACGTATAGCGGCAATATATATTACCCTATTTATAAAGACGTGATCGCGCGTGGTTATACTAAGCTTGGTTATGGTAATGATTTACCGTTCTATGAAAACTTCTATGCTGGTGGTTATGGCTCAGTACGTGGCTATGAATCATCTACTCTAGGACCTAAATCACAAGTCTATTATGATGCGGTCAATGATCCAGACAACCAAACCTTTACCGCAGAAGAGGTTGGTGGTAATGCACTAGCAACGTTTGGTGCTGAACTAATTTTACCAATGCCGTTTAAAGGCGATTGGGCAGATCAGGTACGTCCAGTATTGTTTGCTGAAGGTGGTCAGGTCTTTGACACGTCTGATAAAGAAGATCGCACTTTTAATGACTCAGATGTTCCATTGCTGACTCAAGATAATGACTTCCGTTACAGTGCTGGTGCCGGTATCACTTGGTATACGCCAATTGGTCCAATCTCACTTAGCTACGCGGTACCATTTGGTGACAAAGAAGGCGATGAGACTGAAAAAGTCCAGTTCCAGATTGGTAATACATTCTAAATTAATGACATCATTCTCATCTATTTGAGTAGTTTTAGAGATTGTCTCAAATAGACGGAAATATCATTAGAGCTTAGTAGGTCGTCAAAACGCATTGTTATTTTGGCGACCGTTTCATTTATAACCATATTTTATTAATAGTCATTATGATAACGATTGAGCAACTCATTACTCGAATTGAGCAGCGTCAGCCTATTATTAATAAGGCTGAGATTGATACTGAGCAATTGTGTCAACCATTCAGTAGCGTCGGTAGTTTGACGACAGCCAGTCAGCAGCAGTTAAGCTTTTTGGCAGATCCTCACTATATCTCTAGCTTGGCTAGCAGTGACGCAGGTGCGGTATTGGTAACGGAAGCATATCGTGATCAAGTGCCTACCTCAGCGATAGCGCTAGTCGTCTCAAATCCATATCTGGCTTATGCCAGTGCCAGTCAGCTGTTTGCACGTCATTCTTTATCTAATGGGATTCATCCTAGTGCTGTGATTGCAGACAGTGCTGTTATTGGCGAGCAAGTCAATATCGGCCCTTTTTGTGTGATTAGTGACAATGTGCAAATAGGAGCGCGTAGCTCACTCGATGCTCATGTCGTGGTTGAGGCCAATACTAGTATCGGTACCGATTGTGTCATTAAGTCGCAAGTTGTTGTCGGGCCTGAGTGTGTCATTGGCAATCACGTTAGATTGCATGCAGGGGTCAGTATCGGATCTGAAGGGTTCGGGTTCGCTCCTACTAAAGATCCTAGTAACACAGGTTGGGAGCGCATTGCCCAGTTAGGCCGTGTCATTATTGGTGATTATGTACGAGTTGGTAGCCAGACGTGTATCGATCGTGGCGCTATTGATGATACTGTTATTGGTAATCACGTGATTATTGATAATTTGGTACAAGTTGCCCATAACGTCCGTATTGGTGATGGTACTGCTATTGCTGCTCAAACTGGCATTGCGGGTAGTACTACGATAGGGAAGCGCTGTATAATAGGCGGCGCTGTCGGTATCACAGGGCATATCGAGATTACAGACGATGTTGTTTTGTCCGGCATGACCATGGTCACCAAATCCATTAAAACCGCTGGCTCATATTCATCTGGTACGGCTGCAATGCCGACTGCTAATTGGCGACGTGCGGCTGTACGTTTTCGTCAGCTGGGCAGTAACTAATGCAAACACAAACAAATGATAGATATTCAAAACACAGCAAGGAAGCGTCATTATGAGCAATAACAATATAGATATCCCAACTGATGAAGACGTTAAAAGCTTGGCTGAGCAAGGTCTTACGCTACCATTGACGTATCATACGATTAAGCATTACTTACCGCATCGTTATCCTTTTATGCTGGTAGATCGTATTGTAGCTTGTACGCCAGGTGAGTGTATTACTGGTATCAAAAACGTGACTATTAATGAAGAGTTTTTTAACGGTCACTTTCCTGATGAGCCAATTATGCCAGGGGTATTGATGGTAGAGTCGATGGCCCAGGTATCAGGAGTGCTTGGTTTTATCAGTGCAGGACTGACAGCAGAAGACGGTTACCTCTATCTATTTGCAGGTGTGGATAAAGTCCGTTTTAAACGCCGTGTGATTCCTGGTGATCAGCTTATCATTCGCGCAAAAACTGTGATGCAAAGACATGGTATCTATAAGTTTGATTGTACTGTCCATGTCGAAGATGAATTGGCGGCTAGTGCGCAAATTATGATTGCACGTCAAGAGCAGCAAAAACCTGCTAACGTGAAGGGTGCTTGAGTTTTTAATAAGCCATACTGTACAAAGAGCAATATTGAAACCGCTCACTACCACTGCAATAAATAGCTATATGTAAATTCAACAACATAACTGGTATTAGCTTCGTTAGTAACACTGAAATAGCGATACTTTTTTATTATTTACTCGCATCAAATGATACAAGGGCCCATCTTATGAGTCAGATTCATCCTACAGCACTCATCTCACCGTCCGCGCAGATTGACGAGACTGCTATTATCGGGCCCTATTGTATCGTTGGTGATGAAGTATCAATTGGTGCGCATACGGTTTTGCATAGACATGTCGTTGTGACTAAACTGACTCGTATTGGCCAACACAATGAGTTTTATCAGTTTGCAAGTATCGGTGAAGATCCTCAAGATTTGAAATATGCAGGTGAGCGCACTTGGCTTGAAATCGGCGATCATAATACGATTCGTGAAGCCTGTAGCTTACATCGCGGTACAGCGCAAGATGGCGAGCTGACTAAAATCGGCAGTCATAATTTACTGATGGTAAACACCCATGTCGCACATGATTGTGTCATTGGCGATCATAACGTACTGGCTAACAATGTCGGTGTGGCAGGGCATGTGACTATCGGCGACCATACCATCATCGGTGGTAACTCAGGCATACATCAGTTTTGTACAGTAGATGATTATAGCTTGATTGGCGGAGCCAGCCTTATTTTAAAAGATGTGGCGGCTTTTACGATGGTATCTGGCAATCCAGCAAAGGCTCATGGACTCAATATCGAGGGTATGCGCCGTAAAGGTTGGTCAAAAGAAACGATTAATGTCTTACGTCAAGCGTATCGTACGATTTTCAGATCAGGTTTGACCACTGCACAAGCGTTGGAAGTCTTACATAATGAGCTATTGGCTAAAGAGCCAAAAATTCAGCTACTTATTGATTCTTTGCAAAATAGCAGCCGCGGTGTTGTCCGCTAAAAAAAACAACTCGATTAATGATGAGTTAAATACTTTTAATAAGCTAAATTCTTATAGAATGAAGGCGAATTAGATGAAAGCCATAACTATTTGTTATGGCTTTTTATATTTATGAGCACTTGACTTTTTTGGTCGCTTAGCAGAAACTGAGCGTTTACGATATTGTAATCAATTCTTTCTTAATGTTGCTGGGCGTTTCACATTGAAGCGTTTACTAAATAGTTCAACGGTAAGGCCGACTATTTATGTTGATCAAGGAAGATTATCAGTAACGTTAATTGAAGCACGAGGACGGAAAAAATGGCTATCAATAAACAAGAACATGCCCAATGGAGCTCAAGCTTTGGCTTCGTATTGGCAGCAGTAGGCTCAGCAGTTGGTTTAGGAAACATATGGAAATTTCCATACATGGTTGGCGAAAGCGGTGGTTCAGCTTTCGTTATTGCTTATTTGTTCTGTATCGCGCTGGTCGGTTTTCCAATATTAGTTGCTGAATGGTTAATTGGTCGACGTGGTCAAAAAAACCCAGTCAATACTTTTTCAGACGTAGCAGCGAATGAAGGTAAGTCACGTAGTTGGGGTATTATTGGTGCTACTGGTATCTTAGGCGGCTTCTTAATTCTATCGTTCTATAGTGTGATCGGTGGTTGGGCGCTTAATTATATCACTAAAGTTGCAACAGGTAGCTTTGCTGGTCAAGACAGTGATTCTGTTGCTGCAACCTTTGATGCTATGCTTGCATCAGCTGGTACATTGACGATCTGGCATACGGTATTTATGATTTTAACCGCTGTCATCGTTGGTATTGGTGTGACAAGTGGTATCGAAAAAACAGCTAAGATTTTAATGCCATTATTGGGTGTAATTCTGTTCGTTATCGTCGGTTATAACGTGATGAACGGTGGATTTGGTGAAGCAGTTGCTTACCTATTTACACCAGATCTTAGCAAACTAACGGCTGATGTTATGCTTGCAGCATTAGGTCATGCATTCTTCACCCTATCAATTGGTATGGGTATCATGGTTGCTTATGGTTCGTATTTGGGCCGTGAAGTAAACTTGCTAAAAACAGCACGTACCGTTGTTATTTTAGATACGGTTATTGCGTTGGCTGCTGGTCTTGCCATCTTCCCAATCATCTTTAGCAATGGTCTAGATCCTGCATCAGGTCCTGGTCTTATCTTTGTAAGTTTACCAATTGCTTTCGGTAGCATGGGTGCGGGCACTATCATTGGCGCATTGTTCTTCTTGCTTATTACCTTTGCAGCTATCACCTCATCTATCTCGTTACTTGAGCCAACCGTTGAGTTATTAGAAGAGCGTACGTCGATGAGTCGTACTGTATCGACTATCGTGGCAAGTACAGTAATCTGGTTGTTAGGTATTGCAGCACTGCTATCGTTCAACCTATGGTCTGAATTTACTATCATGGGTAATGGTATCTTTGATGCATTAGATAAGCTTACTAGTAAGTTCCTATTGCCTCTAACAGGTCTGGCTGCAATTGTATTTGTTGGTTGGAAAATGGATCAACGTAACATTCAGCAAGAGCTTGGTTTATCTAATGGTACATGGCAGCTGTGGCAAATCGTTGCAAAATTCATCGCGCCAATCGCTGTTATTGTAGTATTTGTGACGTCATTGATGGGATAGTAGTCAAAATAGACTCTATTTGAATCATTAGGTGATAATCATTAAATGATAAAAGCAGCACAAAAAAAGGGCTTAAGATTATTCTTAAGCCCTTTTTTATTTCAACAGATTCGTTACACAGTCGTGAATGTTAAACAGGATTAACGCAAGTTTAACTCAGGAACTGTTTGACCGCGTTTGGCATAAAACTCGTTTACAAACTCATCAAATTTATCTTGCTCGATAGCATCTCTAATACCTTGCATCAAACGTTGGTAATAGCGTAAATTATGAATGGTCGCTAACTGAGCACCTAGCATCTCTTTACACTTATTAAGATGGTACAGATAAGCACGGCTAAAGTTTTGGCAAGTATAGCAGTCACATTCAGGATCTAAGGGGCCTTTATCGTTGCGATATTGGCTATTACGAATACGTACCACACCAGCATTGTCTGCATCGCCCGTCACAAAGTAATGGCCATTACGCGCGTTACGCGTTGGCATCACACAGTCGAACATATCCACACCGCGGCGTACACCTTCAACTAAATCCTCAGGCTTACCAACACCCATAAGATAGCGCGGCTTATCTGCTGGCATATCGTCAGGCAGGTAGTCTAGGACGTCTATCATCTCTTCTTTAGGCTCGCCAACTGATAGACCGCCAATAGCATAACCATCAAAGCCAATCTCTAACAGGCCTTCAAGTGATTGCTGACGCAAATCAGGGTACATACTGCCTTGCACGATACCGAATAATGCGTTGGTACTGCCCAGTCTGTCGTGCTCATCGATACAGCGCTGTCCCCAACGTAATGATAGCTCTAACGACTTTTTCGCTTCGTCATGAGTGGCTGGATAAGGCGTACACTCATCGAACTGCATGACGATGTCTGAGTTCAAGCTGTACTGAATCTGCATAGATTTTTCAGGTGAGAGAAATACTTTTGCACCATCGATAGGAGATTTAAAATTGACGCCTTCTTCGGTAATTTTACGCATTGCGCCGAGGCTAAATACTTGGAAACCGCCCGAATCGGTCAAGATAGGCTTGTCCCAATGCATAAACTTATGCAAGCCACCAAATTTATCAATGACTTCGGTACCTGGACGTAACCATAGATGAAAGGTATTGCCTAGAATAATATCAGCACCGATGGCTTCGATATCACGTGGCAGCATGCCTTTGACCGTACCATAAGTACCAACAGGCATAAAAGCAGGCGTTTGCACGTCGCCATGATTGAGATGAACCGTACCACGGCGTGCACGCGTTGCACCGCTGGCCGTTTTATGTAAGACAAATTGCATATGATAACCGCTATTTAAGCTATGAAAATGGCGCTAATTATAGCATTGTTAGCGGTTTTTTTGGACATATAGTCAGAGAATCACTGAACTACTATGGCATTACTTTCCCTAAATATACTACTTGTACGATTTTCAATCGGCAACCTTGTATCCGTTTTAGCATTCTTTGACTATAGTTATTAGGTGTCATCGATATACGCGCAATATACACTTTGGTCAATACCGCTTTACCATAACTAAAAAATACAGACAGCACGCCAAAAGACACAGACAGTGCTAGAGGTCTATTGATACAGTAGAAGTTATACAGGTGAGGTGATAATCATTACCACATCATGCTTTTAGATGCTGGAGACATAATATGAAAAAGACAGCTTATTTATTATTGAGTGGTTCATTATTGATATCAGGAGGGGCTATGGCTACCGAAGAGCCGAAATATACGGTGTTGACCCAAGTAGATGACTTTGAGCTGCGTCGTTATGATGAGCAGCTAGTGGCGCAAACGTGGGTGAGTGGTGACCAAGACTCAGCAAGTCGTGAAGGATTTAAGGTTTTAGCGGACTATATTTTTGGTAATAACACAGCACCAAGTGGAGACAGTAGTAAAATTAGTATGACGGCACCTGTCACGATGCAAGCTGATAACAAAGAAAGTGATAATGAGTCACAAAAAATTGCCATGACAGCACCAGTCAGTATGCAACAAGACGATGGTAAGTGGCGCGTACAATTTACGATGCCTAGTAAATATACGATGCAAACACTGCCAAAGCCAAACAATCCAAACGTTGAGATTATCGAGGTGCCTGCACAGACGTACGGTGTGATTAAGTTCTCTTGGCTCGCAGGAGAAGACAAAGTAGCGGAAAAAACCGAAGCGCTGCAAACATGGATGCAAGACCAGAATTTGACGCCTATAGGCGAGCCTGAATTGGCCCGTTATAACCCACCTTGGACGCTACCATTTTTACGTCGTAATGAGGTGATGATTGCTTATCGATCTAACTAGTAATCAGCCCATAAAAAAAGACAGCAATCGCTGTCTTTTTTGTGCTTTATTTAAGGTATCTGAGTTAGACGTTTTGCTCACGGATGATATTAAGCATGCGACGTAATGGTTCTGCTGCGCCCCATAACAACTGATCACCAACGGTAAATGCGCCTAGATACTCAGGGCCCATATTAAGCTTACGTAAGCGACCTAGCGCAACGGTTAGGGTGCCAGTCACTGCTACTGGCGTTAGGCGATTCATAGTAGCTTCTTTGTCATCTTCGACTAAGTCCAACCACTCGTTGCCACTGTTTTTGAGTGCAGCTTCGATTTCTTCTAGTGGAATGTCTTTTTTCAGCTTGATCGTTAAACCTTGCGCATGACAACGCATAGCGCCGACGCGTACACACATACCGTCGATAGGAATCGTACTGGTATCATCGTTACCCAAGATCTTATTGGTCTCGACGCCGCCTTTCCATTCCTCTTTTGACTGTTTGTTTTCTAGCTGCGCATCGATATAAGGAATCAAGCTACCTGCCAATGGTACACCGAAGTATTGTGTAGGGAAGTCTGCTGAGCGCTGAGTCTGAGCGATTTTTTTATCAATCTCAAGAATAGCGCTAGCAGGGTCAGCCAATTCGTCTTGAACGGCATCACGTAACACACCCATACCGTTGATGAGCTCGCGCATGTTGTTTGCGCCAGAGCCACTAGCAGCTTGATACGTCATCGCGCTGACCCATTCGACCCAACCTTTATTAAACAGCTCACCGATAGCCATCAACATCAATGATACGGTACAGTTACCACCGATAAAGTCTTTTTTGCCGTTGGCTAGGGCACTATCAATGACATTACGGTTGACTGGATCAAGAATGATGATGCTGTCATCTTTCATTCGCAGCGTACTTGCCGCATCAACCCAATAGCCGTTCCAACCACTATCACGCAGTGGTTGATGGACCTTTGACGTATAGTCACCACCTTGGCAAGTAATAACGACATCACAAGCAGCAAGTGCTTCAATATCATGAGCGTCTTTTAGTTGGCCGGTTTCAATACCATCGAATTTTGGTGCATCACCACCAGCATTACTGGTTGAAAAAAACACGGGTTTGATCCCGTTAAAGTCATTTTCTTCCTGCATACGTTGTATCAATACTGACCCTACCATACCGCGCCAGCCTACCAAACCTACTGTTAAATCACTCATGAAGTTCAATCCTATTTACAATTATTTGTTGCATCGTCAACCGATAACAATGCCGTGAATGGCGCGAAAAAGCAAGGCGTTTTGGCTATTATTTGGTCGTTTTCTATACACTATTAACTATGTCGACTATAACTTTAAGTTATTACTATTGAAGAGATACTTGGCTATCTTGCGACCTCAAAAATATAATGTTAATAAAGCACTCATTATATTGAATGAGCCAATATTGTAACGTTTTATGATAGTTGTCGCATAATTGAGACTCACCAGTAGGCGAGAATCTTCTGAAATGCTAAAGTAAGTCTCAAACACAATTACTCGACGTTAGTTATTTGATGTCAGGCGGGTTACAAACACAATATTTCTTATCAAACAAAAGCTTAACCAATATACATCATCGGCTTTATCAACATTTCAATCAACGGTTAGTACCTACTTATGGATCTCTCACTATTATATTACGCCTTACAAGGTCTAGCAGGATTCATCGCCTTTGTCACAATCTGGGGCTGGTTGCCACTGGATAACTGGTGGGTGCGCGGTGTTGAGTTTCCACGCATCCAAATCATGGTGCTTGGTATTATCGCTTGGGTCGGCATGATAGTGTTTTTCTCAGAGTGGGAATTAGGGCAGTGGATATTGTTTGTTGTGTTGAGCGGTACGTTAGCATTCCAGCTAAGAATGGTACTGCCATATACTAAGCTATGGAAAAAAGAAGTTCAAAAGGCAAAAGATAAGCCAGAAGGACAAGCGCATCAAATAAAAATCATGGTATCAAACGTATTGACGCCCAATGATGAAACGCAAAAGCTGGTTGATTTGGTTAAGCAAAAGCAGCCTGATATCTTAATTACATTAGAGAGTGATAAGAAATGGGAGCAAGCCTTACAGCAAGTTGAGTCTGACTATCCCTATACCGTAAAAGTGCCACTAGATAATCTATATGGTATGCACTTGTATTCTAAGCTTGAGCTGATTGATCCTGAAGTTAAGTATTTAATGATAGATGATATACCTTCTATTCATACACAATTGCGTTTGCAAGGTGGCCGCGTCGTTTGGTTATATTGCTTGCATCCCATGCCGCCTAGCCCAACTGAAGCTGATAAGTCCACCACGCGTGATGCTGAGCTGCTTATGGTAGGTAAACATATAAAAGAAAATGACCAAACGGCGATACTGGCAGGTGATCTCAATGATGTCGCATGGTCAAAAACTACGCGCCGTTTCCAACGTATCTCTGGCCTGCTAGATCCTCGCATTGGTCGACATTTTATTAATACCTTTCATGTTAAATATCCATTTCTGCGTTGGGCTTTAGATCATATCTTTCATAGTGCCTGCTTTACAGTAGTTGATATTCAGCGTATGCCATCCGTAGGATCTGATCACTTTCCTGTGATGACTACCTTGCAATATGAGCCTGAAGAGGCAAGCAAGCAAGAAGGCAATGCGCCTAAGGCACAAGCAGAAGATATCCAAGAAACTGACAACAAAATCGAAGAAGGCAAAAAAGAAGGCGAAAAAGTGTCAGAAGAGCACAGACAAGAGCAGCGCAGTTTTGGTTAATAAAAGAGGCTGTTTATTAACGGTAATGCATAGAAATGATGTAAGCATATGCTTACGCAAAATAGAGTCTTTAGCTTCTATCGGCACCAAATCCATTGGCCTATAATACATCCATCAACACAAGGATACGCATGGATGTAGTGTTGAGACAGTATCAATAAAAGCACAGGTCAGCCCGCTGTCTTATATAATACTGTTAAATGACTTAGGATGAGTCAGCACGGAAGAGAGATAATAACAATAACACGAAGTATTGAAACCCTGAACCAATCGCCCTAGGTTCGGGGTTTTTCTTTGTGTATAGATTTTGGTTTATCAAGATTTAAACTATTTAACTTTGATATCTCTTTTAAAGCTTCCAGTTAAGTATCTAACTGCGCAAAATAAAGAAGGGTATATGCCATTGCATATACCCTTCTTTATTTAAATCGATTCAATATTCTAGCTAACTTAATACTATTAGCTTATTGCAACATATCAGCCAAGTATCTGAATATAAGCGCCAGCACGTAGCTCTTGTAACCAGTCTTCTTGAGCTTGCGGTGCTAGGCGTTGATACAGTGCTTGACGCGCCATATTGCGACGATATTGCTCGCTAATATCTTGATCGCGCTTACCGTCGACTTTTAGGATATGCCAACCAAACTGTGTCTTAAATGGCGCAGAGTAGTCGCCAACAGCCGTATTCTTCATTGTGGCTTCAAATGGACCAACCATATCTTCTTCGCTAACCCAATCAAGATCACCGCCACGTCCAGCAGAACCTGGATCGTCTGAATACGTTGAGGCTAAACTAGCAAAGTCAGCGCCGCCACGAAGCTGCTCGTATAGATCATTAATTTTTTGTTCAGCAAGCGCGTCAGTCTGTAGATCATCGACTTTGACTAGGATATGGCGAGTATGCCACTGTGGTATCAGCATCGTATTGCTGGCTTTTTTATCAGCAAGTTTGATGATGTCAATCCCTTCAGGAGTCAATAATGGCTCGCTTACAGTACCAACGTCTAGCTTGGTAATTTTGCTAGACAGCTCTGTTGGTAAAGAAGCGGCCTTGTGAAAGCCCATATCTCCACCTTGCAATGGAATCGGATAGCTTCCTTGGCTAGCAGCAACGGCTTCAGCGACGTTGACATTTGGCTCAAGCAAACGCGTGCGTAATGCTTGCGCGACTTTTAATGCTTCTTCACGTTGAGCGGCCGATAGGCGACTATAGTCATCTATATAAGGCACACGTACGTGAATGGTTTGATATTCGCTTTGATTCAGACGTTTGGCTTCAGGTGAGGCCAAAAATGCATCAATATCTTGCTCGCTAATACGTACTCGGCGAGTAATTTGACGCTGCTGTAGCGCTTGGATAGAAGCCTCTTCGATCAATTTGGCACGTAGATTGGCATAACTACCAGGTTGTGCTGCATCTAGACGTTGCTGCAATGCTGCGATGCTATTAAGGCCTTCAGCTTGAGCGATTTGACCAAGACGTTGATTGATCTCTGCTTCATCAGCAGACAGTCCCGCGCGTTTGACCATAGACAGTTGTAGTTCACGCAAAATAAGCGCGTTTAGCACTTCAGACTGTAGTTGTGCTGAGTTTGCGATAGGCTCTCCAGCAGCTTTTGCACGTGCTTGAGTTTGCTCGATAGCATCAACCAGTTCGCTTTTTAAGATAGCATTTTCATTGACTAGGGCAATAATACCGTCTGTGCTATTGGCTGGCGTCAAGCGATCAACTGAGCTTTGCGCAGCAGAAGCTTGAGCTGCTGCAGGTTTGACAGTAGCAGCGTTGGCACTTAGCGTAAGCGTAAGGCCTGCCATAGATAGCAATACTGCTCTGCTAGTCTGACGTAAAGAAAAAAATCTCATGATGCTCCTCATCAATGTCATTGCATCGGATGGTAGTCGGTCAACTCTATCCAATACTCTTAATAATAAAATATTCGACAGCGTTTCCCATAATAGGGATTCAAATAGTGTCTTATAAATATTTACGTAAATAATTCTAATCTAGCAAAAAACTGGTTAGTCTTTCCATGCCGTCTGTACAGGTTCAAAGCCCAAAATCTTATCAGCAAGCAATCGTGTCAAGCGGCTACTACCGCTGCCAAGACCATTTAATCTAACTTCTGCCATAATAGCTTGTGTTGGCTCGTCTTTTACGTTTAGGTCATTGTAATAGCGGCGACCATAAACAGCAAAGCCGAAACAGCAGTCTTCATAATCAACGCCAATGAGTGAATCAAGCATTCTGTCGCTGTTCAGGTCATATTGACCTTGAGCCAATATTCGCCAGCTGTTATTGATAGGGAAAACAGCGGAAGCTGTAAACGCGGATAGTGGCAACTGCTCGGTATTGTCATCACGCTGACGTTTGACATAGCCCACATTAAATAAACTATTATTTGATGGTTGATAACGTAGTTCAGTCGTAATGTAGTTCAAATCATAATTACTGGTTAGGGCACCGCTAACATCAACCCAAAAATTATTATAAGGCTGAGTGCTGGTTTCCCATACCATACCTGAAGAAGACGAGGTAAAAACGGGCTGATCGTCATCAAGTGTTACACGTCCATCATCTAGATAGAACTGTTCTGCAATGCTACCATCAAAACGTGTCACACCCGTTGCATCGATGTAACGATAATTGACGCCAGGCGTAATAGAATGCAAATCCTGCAAACGATCATGACCTAAGAACCAACTGTCCGAAAACAGCTGTTCATAATTAATAGAGGCAATACGCGTATTAAAGTTAGGAATATCGTTTTGGTTCTTATACGGTGAATACGTATATTTTACGCGGGGACTAAGCAAGCGATAACCACCCATCGTATCATCAAACGCGCCAAACGGTGAGCCTGCTTGATAAAAAGTCAAACCTGCATCAATACTGGCTTGCGGGACAAACACAGATTGACTACCGTCTTCTTCACTGAGTTGGTTCGCGATTAAGCTATCTTCATCATATGACGTATATAGATGCTGTAGGCTAAGTTTGGGATGAACATAACCCCAAGAGGTTTCCATCGGATAAGTAGCACTCAATTTATTGTAAATACGTGCACCACTTTTTTCGTTTTCAGAGCCATCATTAATAGATTTTTTAAAGTATGCAGAGTCATGGACTCCAGTAATATCAAGACGCTCAACCCAAGGCAGGCGATAATTTAATTTGAGCTGTGGCAAGCGTGAGTACGGTTTGTCTTTATCTTCTAATGCTTCACCATTATCATCAAAAGCGTCTAAAGTCTGGAAGGTTTCTACCTTCAGTTCACCATCGACATAATCATTGTAGTAATTGACGCGAGCACGACGTGGCAAGTTTATGGTGCTATCCGACAAGCCCAACGTATCAAAATCATTAAGGTAATCGGCATCCGACACATAGTTGTATTCGGCATCAGCGCTTAAACGCGGAATGCTTTTCGACGACCAAGTATGGTCATAAAACAAGCTGGTACGATCTTCGTCGTCATACTCTTTATCGTTTGGTAAGTATGAACCGTTTAAAATACCTTCCCCATAACTTTCAGTCAGATAACGGAACTCACCTGATAGCATCGGGTTACGGTCAGTATAAATATGCGTGTTAAGGGTGGCATCGTAGTTAGGTGCTAAGTTGAAATAATAAGGAATATCAACTTCAAGACCGCTTTCACTGCTGACACTGGCACTTGGCAATAAAAACCCACTACTACGGCGACTGTCTATCGGGAAGTTAAAGTAGGGGAGATAAAATACGGGTATGTCAGCAATACGGAAAGTGGTGTTATACGCTTCGCCGCGCCCTGTATCAGTATTTAGATCGATACTTTTGGCTTCAAACTGCCATTTGCGGTTGGTAGGTGGACAGGTACTAAACATCACCTGATCCAGCTCGTATTCACTTTCGTTAGGTTTGTTTAAGCGTTTGGCATAGCCGTGCGCTTGTAGACCGACACTGGCAAACGCCACATCATTGGCCGTTGATTGACCAGTCTCAGTATTGTAATTCAAGCTATCTGCAACGCCAATTAGGCCGCCTTGTGCCGCTCTATCATTAAAGCTGGCTTGGCCGTTATTCGTAGCTGCATTGTTTGTAGAGACGTTGCTTGTACGCTGTCCAGTCGCATTATCTGTAAACATGACTTTGCCTTGAGCAGCTGCAACGCCATTGCTCAAGTCAATCATGACTTTTTCTGCTTCAATATGCTGAGTGCCTTGGTCAATTTTTACATTGCCTGATAGCTCAGCATAATTAATATTATTGTAATAACCGTAATCAGACTCGGTAAATAAAGGGGCTTGATTGTTCGGAACGCTAGCCACATTTGGTGCTGGTTGTCCGTTTGCCGTACCAGCTTCGTTTACAGCACGTTGATAATTGGGGTTACTCTGCGGATATACCCATTGACCTTCGCAGCGCTGGGCACTGTCCACGGCATTTGGCAACAGACGTAAGTCTCTACCGACCTTTGGAATCGTCTGTGCGGCAGGCATCGCATTATTATGAGTATTGTTTGCTTCAGTGCTGACAGCCTCATTGTTTAATGTTGAAGCATCGGTATCTGGTGTTAGCTCATAAAACTCTGCTAAGCGCATTAGGCTGGCTTGAATACTCTCATCATTAATATCTAGTTTGCCATTATTTTTTGTTATCGCTTTAGGAACAAAGGCACTGCTATCTGGTGTATCACTGCTTGGTTGGTTGCTAGTTTCTGTATTTAGATTACTAGCATTAGAAACTTCGTTGCTAAAAGCTTTAGAGTCAGCAGCCTCATTAATATCTGTGATATTTAGGTCATTGTTCTCAGAGAATCTGCTATTTAACGTAGTATCATTCGATAAAGTAGCGTCATTCGTATTAGCATCGTCTGGATAGCTGTCATTTAGAATATCTGCTTCTTGATAGCCATCATTACTTTGAGTACGACTAATACTATTGGCGTCAGTCGCCACACTATTAGACGCATAGCTGCCTGTACTATCCGTAGTGAGTGGTTCAGTTTTTTGCGTATTGGCATCACCAATGGCAGCACTGACAGTTAGGCTAGATAAGCCTAAGGCACCAAATAAGATCAAGCGGATGCTTTGGTAAAGCGGAGAATATAACAAGGGCACACCTATGATTGCAGAGCTTATTGGATTGCATGACTGAGTTTAGTAGCGGTATCACCGAACGACATAAAGCAGTGAACGAGCGACTAAAATATGACTAATGTATTCTCAAAAATTTGGATGTTTTACATATAATGACGACTAATCATAGTCAAAAAAAACCAAATCAGCTACACTATTTACCAAAATTTATAATATAGCCATGCTGATTTTTAAGTAGCGATAGCGATTCTATCCGACATCAAGTATTGAATGATATAGCAATACGTCTGTGGCAGCTTGTATAGCACCGACACATATCGCTATTTTAGCAAGTATTTGTCAGACTTATCACTACTTTAATTATTTATGACTTATATTTAACCAGCGATGCCCCATATGACTGACAAAACGACTTTAGAGACTGATATGATCGATGAAAATAACAACCGCCAACAGCAATTAGAACAATGGTTACAGCAAGTATTTTTAGATCAAGCATTTAGTCTAGACAGCTTACATGGTGACGCTAGTGCCCGCCGATATCATCGTATCGAACTATCAGAGACAGACAATAGTGCCAATAAGCACTATATCGTCATGGACTCCGCTGACGAGCAAGATGCGATGCTGCAATTCATCAATGTCGCTAAGCTGATGGCACCTGCTGTCAACGTGCCGACTCTGACTGCACAAAACGTAGAAAAAGGATTTTTGGTATTACAAGATTTTGGTACAGTAGAGTTTGCCCATTTGCTTGTCGATGCCACCGCAGACCAAATCAATGACTACTATCAGCTAGCAATGCAGACATTAGTGGCGCTACAAACGGTACCAGTAGAAACGGCAAAGTCGCAACACCAGCTGCCAGATTATGACACAGCACTATTAGACCGTGAGATGGATTTATTTAGCGAATGGTTTATGCCTTATATTGGTATAGCGCTAAATGAGCAGGTTTGGGGAAACCTAAAAACAGCATTAATGAATGAGATTTTGCGACAGCCACAGGTAGTGGTCCATCGTGATTATCACAGCCGCAACCTCATGCAAGATCAAGCAGATCAATCAAAGTTGGGTGTGATTGATTTTCAAGATGCCGTCATTGGTTCGTATGCTTATGATTTAGTGTCGTTAGTGCGTGATGCTTATGTTGAATGGCCAGAGAGCCAAATATCTGCATGGATTAGTGACTTTTGGCAGCTACAAAAGCAAAAATCACTAACCACTGCTGATAGCGCGGTGCAGTTTGAAAACGATGTAAATGTCATAGGCGTACAACGTCACTTAAAGGTACTAGGGATTTTTATTCGTTTGTCTGAGCGTGATGGCAAAGACCGCTATTTGGCGGATATTCCTAAAGTCATGCGTGATTTGATTATTGAATTAAACTGGCTTGCCGAACATGGCAACGATGAATTAAAGCAGTCAGTTATATCGTTTAATCAATGGTTACAAGAGGCAGTGCTACCTGCTTATAAAGAGAAGTTTGCTTCCGCGTAGATGACGCTCAGCTAAATTAATTTAAATAATAAAGATAGGAGCGCAGATGTCTACCTCTACGATTACACAAGCCATGATTTTGGCAGCGGGCAAGGGCACACGCCTACGTCCATTAACGCTTGAGACGCCCAAGCCTTTGGTTGAAGTCGCAGGTCAACCGCTTATTGTATGGCATATTAAAGCGCTACAAGCAGCAGGCATTACTGATATCACGGTCAATGCATCATGGTTAGCGGACAAGCTAATGGACGCCTTAGGTGACGGTTCACAATATGGCGTAAAGCTGCATTGGTCAGTAGAAGACGATGAACCACTTGAGACCGCAGGCGGCATTTTTCAGGCATTACAATCAGGTAAGCTAAAGGATGAGCCGTTTATTCTGGTCAATTCTGATGTCTGGACTACCTATGACTTCTCTCAATTAACAGACTATACATTGGGAGCGGATCAGCGCGCGCACTTGTTATTGATAGATAATCCAGAACACAATAATGGCGGCGATTTCGCCATCAATAACGGTCTTGCTAGTGAGCAGCCGGTGGGCGATGCAGATAAGTATACCTTTGCGGGTATTAGCGTAATGTCACCCAAATTGGTAGAAGGTCTGGTGTCAGGACAGCCTGCTGCATTAGCACCACTACTAAAGCAAGCAATGATAAAGTTTCAAATTACCGCTGAAGTGACCACAGATAATTGGATAGACGTTGGGACCCCAGAGCGTCTAACACAGGTTAATGAGTTTATCGAACAGCATGATATCGAGCACGCAGGTAAACCAAGCTGATAAATTTAGGATAAATAAAAAGCAGCGTCGATTATTCAACGCTGCTTTTTTTATACATATAGAGATACTTTTTACGACATGTCTAAAAGGTATATTGGCAAGGCAAAAATGCAAACTTAGCATCTAGCAAGCTACTCATTAGCTAACTAACTGGCACTCAATCGTATGATTAGGCAATTACGCTAAACACCCATGGCCAGTTTAATTAGCTGAGCAATAGTAAACACCACTAAAAATCCTGCTAAATATAGACCTACAAACCATGCCCATTGTGATTGTTTTTTACTGAATTTTTTCATAGAGATCTCCTGATTAGCGTATGAAGTGTGACTACCATCTATAAACGATGATAGCCATCCTCTTAGCTGATCCGTTACCCGCCGCGATTAGCGACTAGTACATCGGATTGTGATCAGATTTACCTTTGAAGGTATAGTAAGCAAATGCTGTATAGCTCAAGATGATCGGTAACATGATACAGGCACCAATCAGCATGAATGATAACGAAGTATCAGCAGCCGCAGCCTCATAAATCGTCATTTGATACGGTACGATATAAGGGA
Source organism: Psychrobacter sp. Ps1 (assembly GCF_022129425.1). Taxonomy (NCBI): domain Bacteria; kingdom Pseudomonadati; phylum Pseudomonadota; class Gammaproteobacteria; order Moraxellales; family Moraxellaceae; genus Psychrobacter; species Psychrobacter sp. Ps1. The sequence continues at coordinate 161,720 of NZ_JADQAN010000002.1, forward strand.
ATAGGGCAAAACAAACCCCGATATAACCCATCAAAAATAAGGCAACCGTTAGTAAAAATGGACGATATTCACGCTCTGTTTTTAAGTCTTTACGCATGATAAAGAATAAGAGCATGACAATGATAGGCATAGGAGCAAGGTATAATAAATCTGGGAAACTAAACCAGCCTTCTAATGCATCGATGTCTGAGAAGTACATAAACGCTGTGACCACAACCATCGCCACTAGTAACGCAGTAAGCATCCATCTAGAAACTTGGCGCGCCCATACTTGTAATGTGTGCTCCGTTTTTATGATGAGCCACGTTGAACCAAGTAAGGCATAGCCGATAATCATGGCAAATCCGCACACAATTGAGAAAGGCGTGAGCCAATCAAATGGGCCACCAGTATATAGACGGTTACTGGCTTCTAACCCTTGCACTAACGCCCCAAGCATGATGCCTTGAGAGAAGGTCGCAACGACCGAGCCCACAAAAAAGCAAGTGTCCCAGATATGACGACGTGTATTCGCTTTGAATCGAAATTCAAACGCCACGCCGCGTAGAATAAGACCAAACAACATCGCCGTCACAGGCAAATAGAGACCAGTCATAATAATGCCATAAGCAACAGGGAATGCTGCAAATAGCCCACCGCCACCTAACACTAGCCACGTCTCGTTACCATCCCAAAAAGGGGCGATAGAGTTCATGATACGGCTACGGTTTTTATCTGATCCTGCAAAAGGAAATAAAATCCCGCAGCCCAAATCAAAGCCATCAAGCAGTACATAGACAAAGACAGACAAAGCAATCAAACCGCCCCAAATGAGAGGTAAATCTAATACATCACCAAAGTTAAACATTAGCGTAATCCTCCATCATCGACATCATTTGCAGGCTCATCTAAGCCTTCTTCAGTACCTTTGGCAGGATTACTATCACCACTTAACGCGCGACCTTGACTCTCTGTCACCGAATGCTCATAGAAATTATCCTCAGCAGGATCTGTATAAGGTTTTGGCCCCTGAGCAATCAAGCGTAGGATATAGAAGCTACCTGCACCAAAGACAAAGATATAGAGCACAATAAATCCAATCAATGTGGTGGCGACTTGCTGTGCAGCGAGAGGAGACATACTTTCAGCAGTACGAATGACCCCATAAACCGTCCAAGGCTGACGTCCTGTCTCGGTTACGAACCATCCAGACAATAACGCAATAAAACCAAGCGGAGTCATCATCATCCAAGCACGGTGGAACCACACACTGTCAGTATTGAACTGCTGTTTTTTGAAGTATTTGTACAGACTGAATAGGCCGACCAGCACCATAAGCATGCCAATACCAACCATGATACGAAATGCCCAAAACACGATGATAACGGGTGGTTGATCTTCAGGTGCCCAGTTTTTGAGTCCTTTGACTTCACCATCTAATGAATGGGTTAGGATCAAACCTGTGACATAAGGGATTTTTACTTCGTACTTATTGGTCTGGTTTTCTTGGTCAGGAATCGCAAATAGACGTAGTGCAGCACCACGTTCATCCTCCCAGAGCCCTTCCATCGCAGCCACTTTAGCAGGTTGATGCTCAAGCGTATTTAGACCATGCTCATCACCAATTAATACCTGCGCCGGCGCAACGAAGATGGCCATAATCATTGCCATACCTAGCATGACACGACCATGCTGACGGTGCTCGGCGTGTTTTTTGGACTGGATATAGTAGGCACCGATACCGCCAATGACAAAGGCAGTGGTTAAGAACGCCGCCGTCACCATATGTGCGAAACGGTAAGGGAATGAGGGATTGAATATAATCTCAAGCCAGTTGGTCGGATAAAGTAGGCCGTCTGCACCCACCATAAAACCTTGAGGGGTTTGCATAAAACTGTTAGCCGACAAAATCCAAGTAGCTGATATCAGTGTACCAATGGCAACAATGGCAGTGGCGGTAAAATGCATGCGTTTGCTTACACGGCCCCAGCCAAATAGCATAATACCTAAAAAGGAGGCTTCTAAGAAAAACGCGGTCAATACCTCATAGGCAAGTAGTGGGCCTATGACGTTGCCAGCTTTATCTGAGAATACGGCCCAGTTGGTACCGAACTGGTAGGACATCACCACGCCGGATACCACGCCTAGACCAAAGACGACAGCAAATATTTTGACCCAATGCTTGTAGACTTCAGCATAGATAGGTTCACCAGTTCTTAACCAGCGGAATTCGAGCACCGCAAGCCAGCTGGCAAGACCGATAGAAAAGGCAGGAAAGACGATATGGAACGAGATAACAAAAGCGAATTGGATACGCGCAAGCATCAGCGCATCGAGCTGGTCAATCATAAATGTAGCGAACATAAACGGTTACTCTCATCTGTTAGCTGAATAGCGCTGACTTCCATACAACGCTCAAGTAACTGTCCGTAACTATCCATCGATCAAAGTGGCAAACATTACGGGCAATAGCTCAGTGACGTGGACTTAGCTCCATTAGACATAAATTGTGGCTAAGTTTGCGACTCACTGTTTAGCTGAATTGAATAATTTATGTCCTTATAAATTTACATATTACTGTCATGTGCTATAGATATATTATGCGCTCACCTAGATATACACGCAAGCAACCCAATCTGTCAGTTGCAGACCTAAGAGTCATCAAAATAACATGATTCAAACATTGAAAAATAAAATTAATATTATTAAAAACAAAGCAGTATGCGTGAACATACTGCTTATCTGAAACCTATAACTGATGTTTGAAGGTTACGATTTATACGTCAAAAACTTTGTGAAATAACAAAAATCTACATCATTCTTGTAGTTGCTTATGCAAAATTCTTCGCAACGTCAAAATGGTCTGCGGATTGGTCTGGATACTATGACCGCCATTGATAATTGTTTCAGACGCGGCACCATCGAGATGGGCACTATTATAAGGAACGATACCATCTGACAAACGCTCGGTCAGTGCTTGACTGATATCATCATTGACTGTTACAGCGGCAACAAGCGGCTCAGGTGGTAGCTGTGCTGTCTCAGTATTATCGCTCACATCAACGCTCGCCGTTTCATTTCCAGCATTGTCTTCTACCGCTTGAGACAAATCAATCTTGGCACCATTTGGTTGCGTTTGTGCCAGTCCTTTAGTGATATCGGCATCGTTATTGGCAATGATTGAATGGTAAGTGATACGCTCATTAATAGTGATGTCTTTGGTTAACTCTATAAAAGAAGACTTATCACTTAACTGGCTGGCACCGTTCTGCAAATATAATGCGCCCAGTGGGTTTTGCGCCAAGTCGCCTTGTGTGGCAATGGTCGCTAAGTTATCAGTGAATGTTTTGACCAGACCTACAGGTAAGTAAACGATGCGGCGTAGTGCACGGGTGAACCAACGATCTGCATAATCGGTACCACGGAAAGGTGCAGATAGAAAAACAGCAGTGTCTACTTGCGGCAACGCCTGTAGCTCAAAACGCTCCTTTAACTCATCTTCGCCAAAAGAAGTCTTAAGCGCGTTACGGATTTGCTGTTTCTCATTACTAGAGAGTATGTCTTTATCATTGAGCTTATCTAAATCATCGACTAAATTTTCATCAGACAGCATCATGCGAGCGATAATGGCACCCATACTATGACTGATAATCACACTATTTCGACTGGCACGATTTTGTCCATTGGGATCAGTCTGCTGGTAGGTGCTGTTGATTAACTGCTGAATCTGATAACGATTTTCTAAAATAGGCAGATTGGTTGGATAGAATATTTGCCAAACTTGGTAATTATCACGCAGCTTGTCATCATTAAGAATATCGTTGGTCAGATTGACCCAAGTGGCCGGACTAGAGGCTAGCCCATGCAACATAATCAACACGCGTTTATCAGGATCATAAGGCTCAAGCATAAAGAGTTTGGGCAGCTGAGCATCTGGTTGGCGCGTAATCAAGTTTAAATAACCCACACCATCTAACTGGTTTTCTGATAGCCATAAGCCATATCCCGCCGAAAAGTTGGCTGCCAGTGGGTAGTCATCATTGAGAATATTAACGGATTCGGTTTGGTACGGGTTATATAGATGAATATCAAGTTTGCGACTGCCTAGCGCATCTAATACGCTATTGCCATCTGGCTTAATCAATCCAGTTAGTAAAAGATGTCCCGTCGGATAAATACGTGAGCTTGGCTCGCTGTCGTCGGTGTTTTTATCTTCATTTGTTAGACGACCAGCAGATAAGGAGGCGACCAATAACTGACGGATTGTGGTGGTGTAGCGATCATCTAACGACGCCACCAAGCTGATGCCTAAGCCGGGACGTTTGCTCACAGAATTGAGACCCGATAGTCGCAGCTCATAAGTGGATGATAAGTCTGCCAAAGCGGAAGTTTGTTTATGAGCATTTTGTAGATAGTTGTTTTCGTTGGGCAAATAAATATCAAGGTTATAGTTATCTACGGTAACTTTCATGACTTTGACTTGGTCTGTCGCTTTGCCCTTTAATGGTTGTCGATTGGCAATCGCTGCTTCATCCGTGTTATCACGCTTGGTAGAGGTTATCGGCAAGTACTCTACTATCGTATCACCCATCAATTTATTGGCGTTTTCAGTCGATTGATAAATTTGAGTAATAACGTCATTGCTAGCAGCGTTATAAATATCTTGGGTTTGGATATCATTGTCATTCGGAATACGGTTTTGCGCACGAATGCCATTGCTATTTTGTTCTGCACCTTCGAAGTCATGGGTTAAACTGTCATAAAACAGATAGGTGTAGCTGTATTTGACGGCATCAAACAACCTTGCTTGATAATCGGTTAAGCACAGGTCGGTCTCTTTTTGCTGCGTTTTGGCGTCATCATCACTTAAAGGCGCATTGGCGTAATACGGATCAAGTGGCGGGCGTGCAAGCGCATTACGACAGTTTTTTGAATCAGATAGTTGACGCGCTTTTGCATAGTGCAGTTCTGCAAAAATAGCCAAAGCAGGGCGATAGTGCCTGTTAAGCATACTGTCAGAGAGCTGAGTCAAGCATAAGTCAAATTGCTGCATACAGGCTTGCTCATTCAGTCCTGCTGATAACAAAGCAGATGCTGTGTCGCTGCTTAGCGCATTGTCAGTGACGATATTGCCGCGCTGCGCTGAGATGGTCTTGGCCGAGGCTTGTTTATCGACCGTCACCGTACTACACGCTGGTAGCAATACTGCTGCCGCCAAAAGCATAAGTGACGTAATAGGCAGGGCTTTTTTATTAGTATGCATTACTGTCTGTTTGCTAAAGCCAGCGAAAGTCATAAGTCAGTCCAATAAACGGTAGTTATGAGAGTATGAGTAATGAAAGTAGCAATTGATAATGAGTGTAGCGCAACTTTTGACGTTAGACTATTTATTTGCAATTCTACAAGAGCGTGTTTTAAAACGAAAGTGTTTCTACTAGTCGAAAAAAAGCGCTTTTGTCTTATAGATATAAAACAAAAGCGCTTGGTATTTGAAGCTTAAATTATTTATTAGAGATTTGACCTAGTGAAGGTTTTATTAAACAAATATCTTATGAATCAAACCCTCAATAGCTAATCTCAACAAGTATAAAATTTCTAAGCACCTGGTTTTACACTGATGTCAGGGGCAGGAATATCCCAAATGTAGAATTTGCCTTCTTCAACGAGTTTGATTTGTTGAGGAATAACAGTATTGTTAGGGTATTGCCCTTCAAGACGACGTAGGCGCTCTAACGCATTAGCACGGCGGTCACTAAGTAAATCTGACTGTGCTAAGCTTTGTTCTGCTTCGGTGTATCCTAAAGCGACAGCTCGGTCTAGATATTTTTGACCTTCTTTGAAGCCGCCACCTTCTGATAGCATCATGCCGTATAGGAAGTTAGCCTCACCACTATCAGGTTGCAGCTTGATAGCGCGATCGACATACTGACCACCACGTACCGTGTAGTCTGAACCCAAATCTAGATTGCGACCCATGCCGTTTAGCTTAGCAGCACGAAGCAACACATCATAAGAAGCATTTGGCGACTTAGCATATGGCTCGATCCAATCCGCTAATACTTTGATTTTCTCACGTGTGTAATGGCGCTGTGAGCGGTTAGGGAAGTTTGGTGGATAGTGACGCGCGTTAGGGGATACGTCAGCGATGAAGTCATCTAATAAACTGACATCAAGCTTATCAGTACCTAGCCCTTTTTGTTGTGGAATTAGTACAGTTTTGACAAAGCTCATATCTGAGAGCTGTACTTGCGGTGTAGGAATGTTCGGAAGTTGTCCGCTACGCAAGTCGATACCGGTAGCTGTCATTGGACCAGGCTCATAAACACGAGTAGTACCGTTCATGACAGGTGCAGCAGCAGGCGACATCATTTGTGGTGTTTGAGGTTGAGCAGTGCTAACAGATGCATTGTTTTGCAGAGTGCCGCTTAATTGCATGTTAGTGGTTTGCGCATTAGTCGGCTGGCTGTTGCTCGCAGGTGTTGCTGGCAAGCTTGTTTGAGCGGCATTGGCTTGAGCAGGACTGATAGCTGCATTAGGACGAGCAAGACGAATCACACGTTTGCTTGAATCCATCGCACTAGGTACAGCCGTTGCAGTGGCGTCAGTTTCTGCAGCGTTTACAGGTGCAGATAACAGCATGGCACAGGTTGCAGCCATGACGGTCAACGTTGCAAACTTTGGTGACTTAATAGAGTGGCTACTAGAGAGAATCGCTTTCATAAAAATCGTTACCTTGTTTAATTTATTTGGTTGTTATTCATTGATTGGACGGTAATATAAATAGCGCATTGCTGCAAAATCGTACAAATTTTTAATACCGTAGCAAATTAAGCTTTACGCTATCTGTGGTAGGATTGTTAATCGCTAGAATTAAGCAAACCTACGTAAATCTGTGCAGCTATTAATTAGTAAGAAAATCGACAACAGCAACTAACAACAGTACCTGTAGCCATAAGTGATAAGCTATAAGTGATAAGCAGTATCTTTCATACGATTTGCCATCCATCGCATGGTCCGACGTACTGCCGGAGAAAGGGCAGCGCCGCCACTTGCAAGTGCTAGCTCGCGATGATGCAGCTCCTCTTTATCCATTTGTGCCAGTATTTCTTTTGAGCGCTGATCATGTTCAGGTAACTGCTTGATATGATCCTGTAGATGCTCGCTGACCTGCGCTTCTGTCTCCGCTACAAACCCTAGACTAAACTCATTGGAGATCGCGCCTGCGACTGCACCGAGTCCAAACGACATACCGTACCAAAGCGGCGTAAATACGCTGGCATGGCTACCAAGCTCGCTTAGACGAGTCTCGCACCAGACCAAATGATCGACTTCTTCTTCGGCCGATTGTTGCATGGCTTGTTTGACACCACTATCTTTCGCGGCAAACGCTTGGCCATGGTATAGACCTTGCGCACATACTTCACCGGTATGATTGATACGCATAAGACCTGAGACGTGCCGCGCCTCTGTGATGGTCAGCTCAGGAATCTCATCGCTACTGACGGGCAACGGCCGCGTGCTTGGATTGGAATGTGGCACGACAGCTCGTAATGCCTTATCGACCCCAAGTAACAACTGGTCAATTTTAGATAAAGGACGCAGGGTCATAACTCACTCCTGATGGTGTTAAAAACTGTCAATAAAATAAAATGTATTACCGTTTAAACGCAACGGCATGATGCGTATTACTATAACAAACAATCCAAATTATCGGCTCGAATATTATTGTCTAGATAGCTCATAAATAATCTATAGATAGTGGGCAAACTACTATAGCTATCATAATGACGAAGTCATAAACGTAACATTAGACTGTATCTATGGAACCAAACTTATTTAAGGCGTTAACCGTATTTACGGCGCTATACCATCGTTGGTTTGGATAACGGCATGCTTAATATGTTTATTAAGTTTAATGTATAAAAATGCGCCAAATACAATATTTAGTAGTCCTGTTATCAAGAATAGCTGTGGTAGCGTAAATCCTAAAACGTTTAAGATAACAATCGCAAATATTGCTGAGGTAACCATAAATATCGCATTAAAAATGTTATTCGCACCGACAATACGTGCTCGATGACTCTTAGGTGCGTAGGCTTGCATGGAAGCATATAGCGGTACGATATACAAACCACCACTGAATCCTAATAAGAATAAATCCGCGAATACCCGCCAGCTACCACTTATATTAAACAAATCACCGATACCAAGTAATGTGTCATTATTCACATTTATATCTAAACCTGAAAGTGAAAAATACAAATCAATAGCAAAGATACTTAATCCAGCAATACCAAAAGGCAATAAACGCAAGCTGACTTTGTTTTTGGTCAATGTTTTGCACAGCACCGAACCGATTGACACGCCAACAGAAAACAATGTGAGTAAGAAAATAACGACTGACTCATCACCAAGCAAAATCACCTTGCTGAACTCTGGCACTTGGGTCAAAAACGTCGCCCCATAAAACCAAAACCAGCTGTTGCCAAGAATGATAAAGAACAAAAAAGGCAAAGAGTATAAGTAACGGACAGTGGCTAAGCTGGTGGTAATAATATTCCAGTTAATCTTCAGGTCAGGCTGCATCGCTGGCATAGTAGGAATGTATCGTGCGGCTAAATATCCCAAAACAGCAACAACCAACACCGTGGCACTAATCCAATATAATGATTGTGATAGCTGAGTCAAAATACCAGCGACAATCATACCGACCAAAATAGCCAGCGAAGTACCCATCTGAAAAAGACCATTGGCGCCGACCAACTCATCTTCTTTCATCGCTTGTGGCAGATAAGCGTATTTGATCGGTCCAAAGAAAGTCGAATGCGTACCCATCAAAAACAACGCGACAAATAGCAGTGCATACCATTCAAAGACAAAGCCGACTGCGGCAACAGCCATAATGACCAGCTCAAGAAGTTTAATAAACTGCGTGAGCTTTGATTTCTCATACTTATCAGCAATCTGTCCTGCCAAAGCAGAAAACAAAAAGTAGGGCAGGATGAATAGCATAGCGGCCAAGTTATTAAGGATGCTGACCTCTACACCCAATTTACTGGCGGCAGTATAAGTCAGCACCAGTATGAGCGCCTGCTTAAAAATATTGTCATTGAATGCGCCCAAAAACTGGGTGAAAAACATAGCGCTAAAACGACGGCGCTTGAATAACTGAAACTGGTTGGACATGGACATTCCTACAGATAAATCGCGACTAATAAAGAAAAGAGTGGCGCTGAACGACAATTTTTTTATGATAATAATCGTCAATTTTATTAAAAACTATATCAAGATATAGCATAGGTTTTATCAATATTAAGCCGTATAATAGCAAGGCTTCGGTGAAAATACATGCAGTCAATGCTATGATTCGATATTTAACTAAGTTATGATTTATAAATTTTATGTGATTGCGTTTTAGGGTATAAATAGTAGTGAAAACAAAGGCTACTACACATCAACACTATCTATCTATAGGCTAGTAGCCTTCTCTAAGCTAGTAGACCTACAAGGCAGTAGACACACAGTGCTAAAGCCGACACTATAGATAAACAGTCATAAAATTAAAGTAGTAAACCATTAATTGCAGATAACTGCTATAAGTTTATTCACCGGTCAGACTTGACGATTGTTATCGTTGATAAGATTGTGCCGCGTGAGCTGATAGGACGTAAAGATGATAAAGCAGCCTTCAACTCGAGCATGCAAGGTTCTAATGATGCAGCGTGACACAGCCATAATCCAAAACGATAGTAATAACCCAAGTACGTACCCAGCAGTGCCGCGTAAAAATTTCAGACGTTCGGCATTGTGCACTGCGCTTGCGACCAGTTTGTTCGGTATAGCACCTGCGGCAATGGCAGATACCATCAATAATGTAAACGATACCGCTATCACTAACTCATCTGCTACTGACCAAACTGATAGCAATCAAACGCTTAGTAACCAGACTAACAGTAGTCAAAGTGCGAACGATCAAGCGTCTATCAAGCAATCAGCTACATTATCCGATGACGATACTCAGCTAGATATAGCTCTAGATGCACTACGTCTAAAAAAAGCAGTGGAACAAGGCATCATCGATCAGTCAGTATTGGACGACTATAGCGAACAGAGCTTGGGCATTAAGAAACCTAACTCGACAAAGTCAGGCTCTAAAAACTCGTCGACGCAAAATACCAATGCTCAAAACGCAACTTCTCAAAACAACAACTCTCAGAATTTAGAGATTTTCACTGATAGTCCAAGCACTTCATATAATTCAAATAATGCTCAATCAATCGCTTCTAATGATGACCTGTTGCAACAAGCAACCGAGATTCAGCAGCAAGGCTATCAAATGATGACCCCTGAGCAGATCGATCGTGAGCTAGCGGCAATGGCTGCGCAGAATGCTCAAGACATTGATAGTATCAATATTAGCAATAATGATAGTGATTTTGATGCGCCAATCGCTACGTTAGATGACACAACATCGCCAATTGGTCTAGATACAGAGCTAGATGCAACAAACTTGCCAGCGCCTAGCAATCTTGATACGTTGGGTAGAAATGAAACAACGCAAGAACAGACGAGCGCAGCTGAAGGGATGTCACGTCCGATTGAGGTAAGTGGCGCTATCAGCAATGAAGATGTCGTTAGCAATGAAGCTATTGTTAAGAATGAAAATGGCCTGACGACTGATGTTAGTAGTGATGAGGTGATAACTGGCACGAATGTTCCTGCCAATGTAGAAGGTACGACGACAGATATTATCAATCCTAATGACTACCTACCAGATTATCAGAATGATACTCAGGCTGTCGATCAAAGTATCGAACAAGCCAATAGACCACGGCCACGCGCGCGCAATAGAGGTAATATCGTGACGCGTCTGTACAATCGCTTTTTTAACGACGGTGGCGTGGTGGCTCTGCCAAACGTAGAAACCGCTATTTATCTAGAGCAAGTATCCGCTGAAGACTCTCCTAACGGTAAGGCTCAACTGATTGAAGCCGATAATGATATTCAGCCAATGAAAAACATCAAAGCAGCACTTGATGATACTTCCGTTCAGTCGGTTATTGACTTTACTGCGGCATTGCCACGTCTGCGTGAGACGGCACAGAATGCTGCTAAAGCCGTTGGTTACTACGAGGTTGAGATGCGTTTGACCCAGCCTGATCGCGATACAGTCAATGTGGTGATTGAAGAGCTAGGCGAGCCGGTATTGGTAGACAGCCGGATTATTGAGATTCGCGGTGAGGGCAGTGAGCAAGAAGAGTTTGCATCGCTTGAGGCAGACTTGCCACCGCAAGAAGGTGATATTTTTAATCATCGTGTCTATAAGAGCAGTAAAGCGGCTTTAGAGGCCTTGAGCAATACCTATGGCTACTTTGACCAGTATTGGCTGAACAAATCCGTTGATATCATCTTGCCGGACAATAAAGCAGATGTCTCGTTGGTTTACAACACAGGTGATCGTTACGAGTTTGACGATGTGGTGTTTTTTACCTACGACAAAGAAACCAATACGCTGACCCAAGACCCTGACAAGCTACCAGTACAGCTTTCATTGTTACAACAGCTCTATGGCTTTACGCCGGGTGAGCCGTTTTATCGTCCAGCAGTCACGAAGTTCAGTAATGACCTATCGGCAACTCGTTACTTTAATACGGTCAACGTCGAGTCGATACTACCACCAACTGATAGTAGTGAAGCTGGTACTTTGGCGTTTGACAATGCTGCTACCGAGGGTAACGACACATTAGATGACGATATTAACAATGTGGATAATTATGGCGCAGCTGCCTCAAATGTCACTGCTAGCAAAGAAGATACGGTTAACGATAATAGTGATATAGGTGCAGAGAGCGATAATGCTCTGAGTGCTAATAGTGGCGAGACGGTCAATGAAGCGGATATCGCTGCGATTGATTTTGAGGCTGATGAAGCCACCCTTGATAAGCTGCAAGCCATCAGACAAAAAGCAGAGCGACTAAGCCGCTTGCCGAATGATCGCGTACTTGATGAAAAAGATCAGGAAGCTGACAATCTATTGGGCAAAATCAGTGACTCAATCAGTAATGTCGCACAAAAAATATTCCCTGATGAAAAGAGTCTGATCGCTGACGAGAACTTTGTACCGCCAACGCTGGCAGGACGTAAAACGCCACAAGACGTTGCAGAAAGCAAAAAAGTGCCCTTATATGTGTTTGTATACGCGGATAAACCACGTGATGCTCAAGTTGGTCTTGGTTATGGAACAGATACAGGCGTTCGCGCCACTGCAAAAATAGACTATAACTTGATTAACCGTCAAGGCTATCAAGCAGGGGCTGAGACGGAAGTATCGAGAATCAGCAAAAACGTGGCTGTCTATGCCAGTCGTCCATGGAAGCATCCGCTCAATGATAAGTTAGATGGGCGTTTGACTTATGAAGAAGAGGTAATTGATCAAGGTGAAGGCAACTTCGACCTGTCAACCACAACGCTGAAGGCAGCTTTGGCACGTAATATCCGTAGTGATACTGGTTGGAATCGTAGCTACTCTTTGCGTTACCGCTTGGATGAGCTTGAGACGGGGGTTGATGGGGCAGCACTAGATGATCTGCCTATCCGCTTTACCTCTTCAAGTCCGAAACAGCGCGCGCTGCTATTTGGCTATGGTATGAATAAAACAGATACTGACAACGCTACCAACCCAACGCAGGGCATGCGCCAGTACTACTCAATCGAGGCTGGCACTGATAGCGCATTCAGTGATACCGATATGGCGATTATTCGCGCAGGCGTTAGTGGTATCTATAGCTTTGGCGAAGACAAAAAGCATCAAGTATTAGGTAGTGCCAATGCCGGTTATATCTGGGCGGATGATTTTTACGATGTGCCTTATAAGTTGCGTTTCTTTGCAGGTGGCGATCAGAGTATCCGTGGTTATGACTATGAGAGCTTGTCACCATTAGACAAAGGCTATTTAACGGGCGGGCAGGTGCTAGCGGTCGGTAGTGCTGAGTATAACTATGAATTTAAACCAGGTTTCCGTGGCGCATTCTTTACTGATGTCGGTAATGCCTACGACAAAGATTTTGACACTGAGACAAAAGTCGGCGTCGGTGTCGGTATCCGCTGGGCATCGCCTGTAGGAATGGTGCGCGTCGATGTAGCTGCTGGCGTGACCGAGGAAAGCATTCCAGTACGACTACACTTCTTTATTGGTTCACCGTTATAATCGCTCAATGTAGTAATTCCAAATGTTTAGTAGCTCCAAATGTTCTAATCATCACTTATCGTACCGATTGCTGGTCTTCATTTTTTAACGTAGTTGAGTGTCATGCTGACAGAAAATACCCCGCCTAATAATGCTCCAGATGAAGATCCAGCACAGCGTGATGCCCGTGCCGTTAGGCGTTGGTATCCGTTGTCATTTCTGCTCAAACTTCTGGTATTGATGCTTATCGTACTAGCAATTATGTTCGCCATATTCTTTTATGCAGCAGGGACTGACGCTGGTACGAAGTTTATATTAGAAAAAATTAGTGTTGAGACAGGTATTGATTTCAAATACGGACGCGGTAACTTGCGCGATGGCATTTGGGTCACTGATATCGATATTGAAGCGACTGAAGATCTTGAGATATTGGTAGATAAGGCCTATGTAAAAATAGGCTGGCGTGCAGTATTTGCAAAAGAAGTGCATTTAAGCGATGCAGACATCCAGACCATAGAGATTATCAATAAAAAACCGCCTACTGGTGAACCGTTCGATTATAAAACCTTAAAGTTGCCAGTAAACTTGCGCTTTGATCAAGCAAAAATTAAGAAAATTATCTATAAGCAAGTAACCAAAGATCCTATCGTTATTCAAGATATTACGGCGCGTGATCTAACGTGGGTAGGTAGTACGGTGACCGTTGGCCGTGGTGACTTGCAGTACGCTGATATCGTAAAAGTCAGTGCCTTAAAAGGAGAGATCGACCTACAGGGCGACTATCCACTAGATTTGAGTGCGATTGCGGAAGTCAGCGCCCTTGAAAAAGCCTATATCGACCCGTTAAATATATCTGCAACGGGAACGCTTAAACGTACTGTCGGTAAAGTACGTAGTCGTTATAACGATAGCGATGTGAAAGGCGACTTTGTAGTACAGGGGCTAGATGCGGGTGCGCCGTTTGATGCAAAACTACAGTGGGATGATATTCTTATCCCTTACGCTGACAGCCAAAACATTCGCCTACAAAGCGGTACGGCTACAGCTTCTGGTGTCATTTCTGAGATACGGCTGCGTATCAATACTGAATTGACCGCCAAAGACATTCCATCAGGTCATTATCAAGGCCGCGCCGTTATTGCCAACAGTCAGCTACGTATAGATCGCCTAGATGCTGACGTGCCAGCGGGACGTTTGGCGTTGCAAGGTATTCTAGATTGGAAAGACAGCTTTGAGGCCACAGTGCGTGCGACGGGTAGCAACTTTGATATTCGCCAAGCTATTCCGGATGAATATACTGACTTCAAAGCTTATGCGCCGCAAACCCTTAACGGTAGGCTGTCACTGCGTTATCAGCAGCAGAATGCCACTGGTAATACGCAGATCGATGCAGATTTGCGTCAGCGCGATGGTGAGCACATCAACGCGAATATGGTTCGCGGTAAAACCTCTGCCAAGTCCAAGCAAGTTGCGCCTTGGTATATTGACGCTAACTGGAAAAACTTAACCCGCCGTAACGTACCCAATATTGGCAATATCGACAGTCCTAGTGGACAGGCAGACGTCATCGTTCGTGGTTCAACCCTATCAGTCGATGCCAATGCCGTTATCAATGAGCTAAATGCTGCCCCCAAGGGCAACTATGATCTACGTATACGTAAGGCTGGTGATGTCATAGATATCAATCGTCTTAATTATAATGGCATCGTAGGAGACTTATCCGGCACAGGACAGATTCAGTTGGCGAGCAAGCAGCGTCCACTGACATGGCAGATTGATGCCAGTACCAAAGGTTTACTCCCTAAGAAATATCGTAGCGATTTACCGCTTGAGCGCCTAACAGGTAGTATAAGTGCGCGTGGTCGATTGCTAAACATCACCAAAAATGGTGTCAGCGGTCAACGTCATGTGATTACTTTAAACAATACCGATATGCAAGCGCAGCTCGATGCGACGCAAGCAGATCGTGCTATTGGTATTACTGGTGCTGGTGATGCCAGTGTCGATATCGTAGGTGGTGAGCTGTCAGTATTTGATGTGCGTTTTGATGGTCGGATTGATACAGCAGATGTACCACAAGGTCGTCTGTCTATTGATGCTGCGGGTACGCCAAAGCTGATCAGTATTCGTAAGCTGAACTATAAGGGTGAAGCGGGCGCAGTTGATGCGAAAGGGGTTATCGACTTACGTAAAAATATCGGCTGGAATATAGATGGTCGTTTTGATCAGTTCAACTTGGGTTATTTCTTACCCAATAATCCAGCGATAATCACAGGCGATTTAAAAACCAGTGGCGAGTGGCAAAATGCATCAAAAAATAGCAAAAATACTGCAGGGGCATTGCAGCGCTTTGCCGTAAATTTCAACGGCATATTGGATGCCGAGCAATTGCCAGCAGGTAAGCTAAATATAGAAGCCAGTGGTGACAGTCAGCTGATACGTATCAACCGTTTCCGTCATGTGAGTGCAGCAGGTAGTATTGATGCCAGCGGTACCGTTGATGTGCGTCAAGGCATTGCGTGGGATATCAAGGCAGTGATGGATCGTTTTAACATTGGCTATTTCCTAAAAGATACCCCAAGTCTCATTACTGGTACGATTGATACAGATGGCCGCTGGAGTGACACGCAGCAAATCATCAATATTAAACAAGTCAATCTGAATGGCATGCTAAAAGGTCAGCAACTGAGTGCCAAAGGCAGCCTATCGGCGAAAATGCGTTTGCCCAAAGATTTAGCAAGTTACTTCAAACAACTTCAGACCAAAGATGCCCAAGCGCAATACAAGCAAGTAAATGCTTTGATTGATAGCCTAAATGCTAATAACCTTGTGCTGCGTTGGGGTGACAACTATGTCACGGCTAACGGCAATGCCAAGCAGCTACAAACCAAAATTAATATCACCAGCCTAGATCAGCTGTCTAGCCAACTGGCTGGTAAAGTCACGGGCGGTGCCACGCTGTCTCAACCGGCTGGACAAGCACTGCCTACTATTTATATTGATTTGGTCGGTGAGCGACTCGCGCTACCTGGCTTTATATTGCGTCAAGGCCGTGTACGCGGCAAGCTGGTCAACTTAGCCAATAGCCCAAGCCAGTTAATCGTGACGGCTGAAGGCCTAGATGCTGCTGGTCAAAGTTTCGATAGTGTTAAAGCGTCTTTTAATGGTACCGAAAAGTCTCATGTGGTCGATCTAAATGTGGCCAATAAGCAACTCGATGTCGGCGCTAGGCTAAAAGGTGGTTTTGATCGAGACAGGCTAAGCTGGTCAGGTGTCATTGGAAAAGGCCGAATCAAATCTAAATATGCGACTTTGAATCAATTGCAACCTGCACAGCTGATTGTGAATTTACCTTACAATCAGGGTGGTGAGAATCGTGATCTAAAAGTACAGCTTGCCGCTCACTGCTGGCAGGCCACGGATCAAACTGGCAAGCTTTGTCTACGAGAAAAACTAGTGGCATCGCCAGACCAAGGCGAAGTCAATGTAGCATTGCAGAATTTAGATACGTCGTTATTCTCAGTGTTCTTGCCAGAAGATATTGACTGGAATGGTAAGATTAATGGTAAAGCAATCGTTGGATGGCAACGTGGTCGTCCGCCAACTATTAATACTACTTTATACTCAGACAATGGCAAGATTGGCCTCGCTCAAGATGGCGAAAGCACATCAATGACTTTGTCATACAAGCGCGTGTCTCTCATTGCTCTGTCTGTGCCTGAGGGTATCAAGCTGCGTACCGATATCAATACTGGACGCGGGGCACGTGGTTATGCTGAAGTGATCGTTGATCCTTATAAAGACCCTAAACCAATCTCTGGCGCATTGGTGCTGAACGAGCTTGATCTTGCGATATTTAAGCCTTTCTTCCCCGGTATGCGCGTCCTAAGAGGTAATGTCACAATGGCGGGTGGCCTAGGCGGCACCTTAACCAAACCACAGTTCTATGGCGATGTAAAACTCTCTGACGGCCGTATAGCGATGCTTGATTTGCCAGTGAATCTGTCTAAAGTAAATGTGGCAGCCAAAATCCGCGGTACACAAGCAACCATTGATGGCACATTTAATAGTGGTACAGGTGAAGGCGAATTGTCAGGGACAGTCAACTGGCAACAAAAACTGCAAGCCAAGTTGAGTATCGTCGGTGAAGGCCTAGTCATCACTCAGCCCCCATTACTGGTTGCTGAAATTGATCCTGATATTGATATTATCGTGCGTCCAGGCGACCGTTATGTTGATATAAAAGGGGCGATCAGTGTGCCGTCTGCGACCATTCGTCCGCCTGAAGCCAGCGAAGATATCATTACTCAGACTGAAGATGCAGTCGTACTAGATCGCCGTTTGATTGGTAATATCGATGAAGTACTGGCTATCTCAAAACCTTGGTCAATCAATGCTGATATCGGTGTTGATTTGGGCGATGATATAAACTTCCGTGGTTTTGGCGCCGTCATTCCGTTGGCAGGTGCGATTAATGTGACTCAGAATGGCACAGGTATCATGCGTGCCAGAGGTGTTGTGCAGGTCTCACGCCGTACCAATATCAATGCTTTTGGCCAAAGCCTAGAGTTGAATTATGGTCAAGTTCGTTTCAATGGCGATGTGATGAAACCGAGCTTGAGTATTGAAGCGGCCAAAACGATTAATGGCAAAACAGTTGGTCTGCGTGTCCAAGGGACGACTGAAAGCCCTAATATTATCGTCTTTAACAATGCAGGACTGACCCAGCAACAAGCCATGAACGCGTTGGTGACAGGTCGCATCGATAATAAGAGCGCCACACAAATCAGTGAGCAAGGGTTTAAATCGCAAGTGACCAATAATCTGGCTGCCGCTGGATTGAGCTTCGGTCTGAGTGGCACTCGTAGCCTGACCAATCAAATCGGGCAAGCTTTCGGTTTGCAGAGCCTAACAGTCGATGCCTCAGGTAGTAGCGAGGACACCAATGTCAACGTCACAGGTTATGTAACGCCTGATTTATACATTCGCTATGGCGTAGGTGTTTTCAACGCGCAAAACAGCCTTTCTGTTCGTTATCAATTGACACGCCGCATCTATGTAGAAGCAAGCTCAGCAGCAGAAAATGCAGTAGATGTGGTCTATAGTTGGCAGTTCTAAATTATTTATTTAGAGGACAACTGCTTTCTAGTTGATGTCAACTGAGAGAGTTTTTGAAATTATTTTTAAGTTGTATAGCCTATAAAAAAACGCCTCATAAGGAAGGCGTTTTTTTATAGAAGTATTGAAAAAAGTGTCACTTAAATAGACGTTACTTGGTTAGAATCAAGCGATTGTTACGAGTTAGGCGTAGTCGATACTCTTCGCCTTCATGCTCGATACGTACCTCCTTAGTCAGTGCAAATAGATGTTGTGATTGCAAAGTAGGTAAACGGTTTTCACGACAGTTTAAATAACGAGAGATGACCATGCTCATAGTAAATTCCTTTTGAAAAAAAGTGGCTTATAAATTGGCTAACCATAGCGTAATTGTTTTTAACGATAATAATTATCATTTAGATTTGATAAATTTGCAAGGCAATTGATAAAATAAAATGCAGTTATTATGTAAACTTATCTAAGTTTACTGTTATAAACTATCTCGATTAAGCATTTTATTTAAATAAATTAATGAGTTAAGTGCTAAATCCAAATAAATCATCTAGCCTATAAAAACTATTAAATTATCAAAAATAATCAAGGTAAATACCGAAATAAAGGATATAAGTATGTTGAACGGGTCAAATCAACAATCAGAGACCAAGCCGGAAAGTAAGACGAAAACTAACAAACCTAACATCGTAAATGTTGCAGTGGCTGTCATTCATTATAAAGATCAGTATTTACTTGGGTTTCGAGATGCTACTCAGCATCAAGGAAATCGTTATGAGTTTGTCGGGGGAAAGATAGAAGCAGATGAGTCAGCAGCGCAGGCGTTGATAAGAGAAGTGGCTGAAGAGACAGGTATCTTACTTGATGATAATACTATCGTTAAGCTTGGGCGTTTGCATCATGATTATGGCGACAAGCAGGTCAGCTTACAGGTTTATAAGATTGAGCTGACAGCAGAGCAGTACGAGCAGCATAAACATCGTAAGCAGGGTTTAGAAGGGCAGGCATTAACTTGGGTAAGCAAATCACAGCTTTTGGCAGGAGCGTATCATCTGCCCGCTGCTAATAAGACAATCCTTGAATGGTTGAAACTCTCATCGAAGATAGCGATTACTTATCCTTTGGCACATTTTGGCACACACACTGATGCCGCCGCGGCATGGCTACAGTATCACCAAGAAAATCTAGCATTAGAGTCGTGGGTATATATCCGCTTGAAGGACACAAATTCTAAGCATCTTGCTGAGCAACTGATGACGGCACGCCCAGATATTTTAGCGATTTTACCTAATGATAATGAGCAGCCTTTGAATGAGCAAGGCTCATTAACCGCTAATGAGACAGAGATTAGCCAGCGAATAGTTGCCAAGCATTTGACACACTCGACACTGATGCAGTGTTTCAATGATGTAGGCAGTTCTACAGCTCTCACGCAGTCGTTATCTAAAGACCATCCGCTTATCGTCAGCTGCCATGACATTGCGAGCATAACGGCAGCCAATCAACTTGCCAGCATGCGCATAGAGAATGCATTACCACCCGTGATTGGTGCTTTCGTATCACCTGTGCTCGCTACCCAAACGCATCCTGATGACACACCGCTTGGCTGGGAAGCATGGTCAGAGTTAGCAGAGTTAGCAGATATGCCTGTCATTGGGTTAGGTGGTCTGAAGCCTGCTATGTTCAATCAAGCATTGCAGTATGGCGGTATCGGTGTGGCAGGTATTCGTCAGTTTATATAATCCGCATGACTCAAGAAAGCTATCTACAAGCTATAATTCCATTTGCCTGAATGTGACCCCTATTAGACTTGCGTATTAAGCTTAGTAAGTTCAAATAACTGATTTTTAACTTAGTTATCCAGTAAGTAACTGTGTGGTTATGATGTGTTCAAACAACACTCAAACCCTATAGTTACTTACAAACCGTTGCGTTTTCCTACATTGCACTACTGTTTTAATAGTCCAGTTGTCCTTAATATATATTGCATATCTACGATACGTTGATCTTATTTCTATAGACAAGTGACTAGCCAAAAGTAATGCTCAAAATACAATAATAAAAAAGCTTTTGTAGAGTCAAGTTTTGCACGAATAATTTATACCAAGGCAAATGGCTTTTAGAAAACGAGACCAAATAGATGCCGTACATAAAGCGTTTTTAACAATCACTATTTAAGAATGGTACTCCTATGAAAACCAATAAGTTACCTGAGTCAGCATGGACTGATTCACAGGCAGCTGGTTCTCAACTTCAGCAGCCTAAGCAATCGCTCAATGACAATGAATATGGCGATGATACGCAACAGACAAACCAAGCTAGTAACGATGCTAGCTATAATCACGACAGCTCGAATGGCGAATATTCGCACCATCTGGCAAAAGACACGTCTTCGCAAGACAGCTATTTTGGATACAAAAGCGCCGACAAAAGCCCTAGGGCAAAAGAGTCAGCTATGAGTAACAATGAAATAAGCAAAGATCTAAAAAATAGCAATGAGGACAATCATGACGTGGCTAGTGGCTATAAATCATCTGGTTATAAGTCAGCGCAAAATAAGCAACTACAAAATAAGCAACCACAAAAGCTAAATGAAGATGAGCCATTAATGTCAGGACTGTTAGAGGATCAAATAGATAATCTAAACAGTAGTTCTGAACACGCCATCGACGCTGAGAAAATCAGTGATTCATCAACAAATAATTCATCTTATAAAGAAATACCGGAGCGCATATTTATGAATGGACTTATCAAACATACAGGCATTGCTTTAGCGATTATTATACCGTTAGCAGCGTTCTCAGCCTATGCGGCCACGCCGCCAATGAATATGTCAACTAATAACACGGCAACTAATGGCATGTCTGATGATGCGATGAGCGAGAAGACCACGACTGATGTGCTATCGGTTAAGCCAAGCGATATTATTCATAAATCTGCAAGCACGCCAACTACTGTAGATAGCGTAGATCTTAATACCTATGCAGGTACTTGGTATGAGATTGGCCGTTTGCCAATGTATTTCCAGCGCAAGTGTGCTGGTGATGTCACCGCCAACTATGCTCAAAAAGATGACGGTTCGGGAATCACGGTTACTAATAAGTGTGTGAGCGAGGATGGTTCGGGTATTGTTGCAGAAGGCTTGGCTAAGCCAGTCGATGAAAGCGGCAGCAAACTAAAAGTGACGTTCTTGCCGAAGTGGATTCGCTGGATTCCAGTCGGCCGTGCTGATTATTGGGTGCTGGCACGTGATGCAGAGTATAAAACTGCGCTAGTAGGAACGCCTGATAAAAAATACTTATGGCTACTAGCACGCTCGCCAAATATCAGTCAGGAAACGTATACTAAATATCGTCAAATCGCTCAGCAGCAAGGTTATGACTTAAAAGAATTTACCTTGACGTCGCAGAGCAACCAAACGGTGAATCTAGCGCCATAATAGATGTAACTGAAATTACTGCTTTAATTAATCTATCTCTATAGCGATTATTATTAATTACGTCTCGATAAGTCAGCATATGTGGCTGCCTTTATTTTTATTACTAGCTGTATATGAGAACTATATATAAGAGCTGTATATAAGAGTAAAACCTATTATGCACGCTAGCTAATCGGTTACCACTGGCAAAATGAGGCGTTTTAGGCTAAAATCTAGGCGATTCAAATACTCTAGCGTCAATAACCCATATTGATAGTGGTTGATTATCATATTAGAGTCGCCATTTAGAGCATACACGACCTATCTATTTTACACTTCTTCATATTTTATTGATCATACATTACTGACCATAAGGATGTTTCTCGTGAGCAACGCTGATACCTTACGCCAATTACATCAAGACCACTTGAACAACTACAACAATCAAGAGCAACAAGCGATTGAGCTTATGGGGCTACTAAACAAGCTCTATAACAAGCAAGACGTACAAGTGACTTTGTTTGGCGAAACGCTAGACTCTACCTCAGTTGGTCAAATACTTGCTTTACATCAAAAAGTAGCACTACGCGACCATAGCGCCAAAGCTATCGATATCGCTGATACTCTAGCGATGGTAAAAGTTATCTCAGAAAACACTGATATCCAAGCCACTCGTATCGATGTTGGTCAATTGATTGCTAATGATACTGACTTACAAACCGCTCTACAGTCTATTAACAACGCTGGTGCTGTAAATGGCGCGACGGATGTTGTGCTGTATGGTTTCGGCCGTATCGGTCGTATTTTGACTCGTCTGCTATTGTCACAAGCCTCAAGCGCAAAAGGTCTACAACTGAAAGCGATTGTTGTACGTCCAGCCGCTGCTGGTGACTTGGCTAAACGTATCTCATTGCTTGAGCGTGACTCAATCCATGGTAGATTCTTAGGTGGCATTAGCATTGATGATGATAATAACGGCATGATCGTTAATGGTCGTTTTGTACAAGTTATCTATGCCAAAGACCCAAGCGAAATCGACTATACTGCTTATGGTATCGATAACGCTCTTGTTATCGATAACACCGGTATTTGGAAAGACGAAGCAGGCCTTGGCAAACACTTACAGTCTACTGGCGTGAAAAAAGTGTTGCTAACAGCACCTGCTGGCGGTGATATCAAAAACGTCGTTTATGGTGTGAACAATGATACCGTTGGTGATGATACGATCGTTAGTGCTGCTAGCTGTACGACCAATGCGATTACGCCAACGCTGAATGTATTGAATGATGAGTACGGTATTGTAAATGGTCATGTAGAGACTATTCACTCATTTACCAATGATCAGAACTTGGTTGATAACTATCATAAAGCAGACCGCCGTGGTCGTAGTGCTGTGATGAACATGGTTATCACCAGTACTGGTGCCGCAAAAGCCGTTGGTAAAGCATTGCCAGAACTAAATGGTAAGCTAACAGGTAACGCTATTCGTGTACCAACACCAAACGTCAGCCTAGCAATCTTGAACGTGAATCTAAAAACTGCACCAGCAAGCGCTGATGCGTTGAATGAGTTCTTGCGTAAAATGGCTAACAGCAGCACTTGGCAGTCGCAGATTGCTTATACAGATTCTACAGAAGCGGTATCAACTGACTTTGTTGGTACGACTCATGTTGGTATTATCGATGCTCAAGCCACTATTTTGACTGACAACCAAGCTATCGTATATGTTTGGTACGACAACGAAGTAGGTTATAGTACTCAGGTATTGCGTTTGGCGACACAAATGGCCGGGATCAGCTACGTTCAGATTCCAGCATAGAATACGAAATACAGTAGAGCAATACGTCATACCAAGTATAGTAGCGCTATTGTGTCACAAGAATGGCGCTGTAGCAGATGCTACTTTAAATAGCTTGGTAGGACTTTAACTGTCATACTTAAACACCCGATAGTCCGATTGATTATCGGGTGTTATTGTCATAATGGGCACTAAGTAAAAGTAGTATTTATACAGTGCTTATTTTGACGCAACAACATAGCAAAACCCCAAAATACAACCGTTGGTTGTAACCAGTTTATAGACTGGATTGTGAATTAAGGAACGTAAGATGCGATTTATTGATGAAGCCGTCGTAACGGTAAAAGCAGGTGACGGTGGTAACGGAATCGCCAGTTTTCGCCGAGAGAAGTATGTCCCACGTGGTGGACCTGATGGTGGTGATGGCGGCAAGGGCGGAGATGTGTATGTCATTGCAGAAGACAACACCAACACCCTAGTTGACTATCGTTATACGCGTCGTCATGACGCCATGCGTGCTGAGAACGGCCATAGTAGAAACTGTTCAGGTAAAGGGTCTGATGATCTTTATTTACCAGTACCAGTTGGTACCACGGTAGTTGATACCGAAACAGACGAAGTATTGGGCGATTTGATTGAGATTGGCCAGACACTACTGATTGCCAAAGGTGGCGACGGTGGTCTAGGTAATACCCATTTCAAAAGCTCGACCAACCAAGCACCGCGTAAAGCGACGTCAGGTTTTGAAGGTGAGCTAAAAGTTCTTAAGTTTGAGCTAAAAGTAGTGGCTGATGTTGGTTTGATTGGTTTGCCTAATGCTGGTAAATCGACCTTTATCCGTCAAGTTTCTGCTGCTAGACCAAAAGTAGCTGACTATCCGTTTACCACCTTAGTACCAAACTTGGGTGTGGTCGATATTGGTCGTCATCGCTCATTTGTAATGGCAGATATTCCTGGTCTTATTGAAGGTGCATCAGAAGGCGCCGGACTTGGTATTCGCTTCTTGAAGCATGTTGCGCGTACGCGTCGTCTGCTACACTTAGTTGATGTTAAGCCTGTTGATGGCAGCGACCCAGTCGAGAATGCCCGTGTTATTTTAAACGAGCTTGAGCGTTTTTCTCCTGAATTGGCCAACTTGCCGCAGATTCTGGTATTAAACAAAATCGATCAGGTCAATGATGAAGATTTGAATGCGCTTTGTACTCATATTGTCGCAGAGCTTGGTTGGACTGGTATGGTCTTCCGTACGGCAACGCTAACTGGTGAAGGCGTTGATGCGGTCAAATATCATCTAATGAATGATATCGAACTTGAGCGTGAGCGTGAAATAGAAGATCCTATCTTCGCTGAAGCACAAAAAGAACGTTTTGAGCGTCTAGAAGCTGAAGTACGTCTTAACACTGAAGCACAGCGTGAAGCATATCGTGCAGCTCGTAAAGCGGCGCGTGAAGGCTTGGATGCGTCTGATTTTGACGATGATGATGACGATGGCGTTGAGGTAATGTACGTTCCTTAAGCTAGTATGCTTGAGCAGTTATACTTGAATTGTGAATTTAATCCCTACAATCAATTTATATGAAAAAAAGGAGTTTATATGGCAGATGACATAGCAAACACGATGGAAGAAGCAAGATTTGTTAAGCAAACTCGCAACTTTGATATTCAGCGCGTTATTGTCAAAATTGGTTCATCACTATTAACCAATAACGGTCGAGGGCTGGATCGTACTGCCATATATGAGTGGGCAAAGCAAATTGCTAAGCTGCACAAAAAAGGCGTTGAGGTACTGCTGGTATCATCAGGTGCTGTTGCTGAAGGTGTGGTACGTATGAACCTTGAGGAACGTCCTAAGAAACTAGCAGCACTACAAGCCTGTGCTTCTATTGGTCAAATGGGGTTGATTGAAACATGGTGGTCAGCTTTGATTCAGCATGGCATTCAAAGCTCGCAGCTACTCCTAACTCATGATGATTTATCTAATCGTAGTCGTTATCTCAATACGACGGATGCGCTGACACAGTTATTAGAATGGCGCGTACTACCTGTTATCAACGAAAACGATACCATCACGATTGATGAGATTAAATTTGGTGATAACGATACCTTGGGTGCGATGGCAGCCGCAATGGTTAATGCTGATTTGTACATTATCTTAACCGATCAAGAAGGTGTCTTCACTGATAACCCACGTGATAATCCTGATGCTAAGATGATTCGTCAAGAGCGTGCAATGGCGGATTATTTATTTGATATTGCAGGAGACGGCGGTAAACTTGGACGCGGTGGTATGTTGACCAAAATCCGTGCTGGACGCCTTGCAGCAATGGGTGGTTGTCCTACCGTTATCGTTAGCGGTGCTATCGATGACGTTATCACTCGTGTGGTATCAGGCGAAGCCGTAGGTACCTTGCTGACGACTAATGACGAAGATAAAATCATCGCGCGTAAACAGTGGCTAGCTGCGCATCTGCGTATGTCAGGTAGTTTGGTTGTCGATGCAGGTGCTGCAAGAGCATTGACTGAGCACAATAGAAGTTTATTGCCAGTGGGTGTTGTAGAAGTGCAGGGCGGATTTGATGAAGGTGATGTGGTAGAAATCATCCATCAAGATACTGGCGAACGTATAGCCGTCGGGCAGGTAAACTTTTCATCGAATGATGCGCGCCGCGTCGCTCGTGAGCGTACCGAACAGTTCGATAAGATCTTTGGCAGTAGCGAAGAACGTGTCGTCATGGTACACCGCGACAATCTTGCATTAACTGTATAGCGCTTTCATATAACCTTTTTTATTCAACTTATTTTATCCAGCACAATATCCATTGATAAATATGGATATTGTGCTGTTTTGGAGATTTGTACATGAGTGCTTCAGACGGTAGTAACTCGGTTCAACAACAGTTTGCACCTTTAAAAAATGATAGATTGCTACGTGCATTACGTTTTGAGCCCATTGATACCACACCGGTATGGATGATGCGCCAAGCTGGTCGTTATTTGCCAGAATATAAGGCCACTCGTGCTGAAGCGGGTGACTTTATGAGCCTGTGCAAAGATACAGACCGCGCTACTGAAGTGACTCTACAGCCATTGCGTCGCTATGACTTAGATGCTGCTATTTTGTTTAGTGATATTCTAACTATCCCTGATGCGATGGGATTGGGCTTATATTTCGAAACGGGTGAAGGCCCTAAGTTCAAACATCCTATCCGTGAGCAGGCTGATCTTGATAGATTGCCAGTGCTTGAGCCTAATGATTCTCTTGACTATGTAATGCGTGCTGTAACCAGTATTCGCAAAGCGCTAAATGGTCAAGTGCCATTGTTTGGATTCTCTGGTAGTCCGTGGACGTTGGCTACTTATATGATAGAAGGCGGTAGCTCAAAGGATTATCGTTATACCAAAGGCTTCTTGTATAGTAACCCTGACTTTTTACATCAGTTATTAGACAAGCTTGCAACGTCAGTTATCGACTACTTAGATGCCCAAATCATAGCTGGCGCTCAAATCGTTCAGATATTTGATAGTTGGGGCGGGGCGTTAGGCCATCGTCAATTTATCGAATTTTCACACATTTATAATAAACGTATTGTCGCCGAACTAAAGGAACGTCATCCACAAGTACCTGTAGTGCTGTTCACTAAAGGCGGTGGGTTATGGCTTGATATTCAGGCTGACAGCGAAGCAGATGTGCTAGGTCTAGACTGGACGATGCCGATTGATCGTGCGCGTCAAGTACTGACTAAGAGTCAGCGTCAGTTGACCAAAAAGCATAAAAAACTGCAAAGCAGCAAAGCTATCCAAGGTAACTTAGATCCAGCGACGTTATACGGCTCGCCTGCCACTATCCGTTCTGAAGTGAACGCCATGCTTGACCGTGCTTACGCCGACGGTGAAAAGACTGGTTACATAGCAAACTTAGGTCATGGTATCACCCAATGGGTCAATCCTGACAATGCCAAAGTGTTTGTGGATGCAGTACACGACTATAAAATTTAAGAGTCAGAATATTTAGAGAGTGATTCTATCTTTGTTCTATATTTGTAGAATTACAGGCAAACATAGAATCTATCAGTGCATATTCAGTATTTACCAAGAAAAGGGTGTTTTATGATTTCAGCAGCGATCGTCGGTGGTACAGGCTATACGGGTATTGAGCTCATTCGCTTATTATCTGCTCATCCTGAGGTTTCTATTGATTTATTAACTTCTCGTAGCGAAGCTGGCACTCGTGCTGATGAAATCTTCCCAAGCTTACGAGGTGTGTCTGACATCGTTTTTAGCGACTTGGGTGATAATACGCTTGCTGCATTGCAAAAATGTGATGTTGTGTTTTTTGCGACTCCGCATGGTGTGGCAATGAAGCAAGCCGAAGCGCTTACACAAGCTGGGGTTAAGGTTATCGATTTGGCTGCTGATTTTCGTTTGCAGTCACTGACTGACTTTGAGCATTGGTACAAGCAGTCACATGCTTGTCCTGAGTTGTTGGAAACAGCAGTCTACGGCTTACCAGAAATCAATCGTGACAAGCTTGCAAATGCGTTACTAGTAGGCAACCCAGGCTGTTATCCAACCACTGCGATTTTGGGTCTAAAACCAATTATCGAAGCTCAGAATAAGCAAGCAGAGCGTTTGATCGAGTCTCGTATCGTTATTGATGCAAAATCTGGGGTGTCTGGCGCAGGTCGTCAAGCATCACTTGCACTTAACTATGCTGAGACAACAGATAGTTTTAAAGCTTATAGCGTCGAAGGCCATCGTCATTTACCTGAGATTGAGCAGGGTGTGGCACAGTTGTTAGACAGTCAGTTTACACACCGTATTCGCTTTTTGCCGCATTTAGTACCGATGATTCGGGGCATGCTAAGCTCTATTCATATGGAGCTGACCGATGCTGGTGCTGCTATCGATTGGCAGCAAGCGTTTGAAAATAGCTATGCGTCAGAGTTGTTTGTTGATGTCATGCCGAAGGGGCTTTATCCCGATACGCGCAGTGTTCGCGCTAGTAACCGTCTACGCATTGCGGTACATCAGGACAATGAGCGCGCTGAGCTAACAGTTATCGTCGTTCAAGATAACTTAGTCAAAGGTGCTGCTGGGCAGGCTGTGCAAAACATGAATGTGATGTTCGGTTTTGATGAGTCAATGGGTCTGAACTTTGCACCTATTGTTCCTTAATATCAAAGACTTCATATTCCAATCATTCACATTTACGGTGCTAGGTATTGATTATAAATTCGGCTATAATGACTTGCCCTTACCCTTAAGAGATACTGTCTAAATGCGTGTTCAGCTCGTACTACGCTTTTGCTCACAGCCAGCACGTCTATCGTGCAAAGACTCGGTTATACCTAGCTTGGAGCGCAAACAGCATTCCTTTAGAAATAATAATGCCCCTATAAGTGGTATTGCTAGCTCACAACGCGGCGCTTCTACATTGGTATTGGCACTGTTTGTAGTGGCAGTCCTAGTGACAGCGGTGGTTGGGCTGGTATTCGGTCATAAGCTTGGTTACCAACGTGGCCTTCATTCGATGGAAACAGAAGCCAAGCAAGCAATCATCGATAGCACTGAAGCGACACAAGCGCTAGAAGATTTGCGCCTTAGCAATAAGATAGCTACTAACCAAGCGGCAACTGCCAAACAAGAACTGGCTATCAGTTTGGCTAATTTAAAAGAGCTGCGTGAAAGCCAGCAAGAATTGACGGTAGAAAATAAACAAGTATCACAGCTCAATGAGCTATATTCAGATGTCATCCGTGAGAAAGGTGGTATGCCTTTACAGGTATTAGGTGCCAAAATTTCGCCATTACCTGAAAGTGCTTTTGAGTATGGTTTTGATATTGGGATGCTCAGTAGCGATGGTCAAGCCAAACGCCTACGGCCTGTATTGACATTACTTAACAATGATGACCTTGTAGAGGTGCCACTTGACCCTGCATACCATATGATCGAAGGTATCGTTCGGATACGTGGTCGCTTTGTAATGCCATCAGGCTTTAGACCATTGCAAGCCAAACTGACTTTGCAAGCTGGTGGTCAAAAAGTAGAGCAGTTGTATGACTGGAAGCTCGGTGATAGTGTGGATAACATGCTACCATCGCTCCTAGATTTACCAGAAGTTGATGAAAGTCCTATCGTACCTTAATTACCTCATGTCTTATTGAAACACTCAATGACGATGCTGTGGTTGAAATCAAAGCACAATGGCCCTAATTAGTGGTTGTGCTTTATACCATGCCTTATCGCCTGCCTTAACAATCTCTTCTATCTTAAACTTACCTTATACTTATATTTTGATTATGATGAAAAAAATGATATCACAAGCCACGCCAACGGTTGCTGATTGGCACTTCCCCAATATGCCTGCTCATCGTGCACAAGACGGTGATACCGATGGTGAAACGTCACCGCAAGCAGATGTATTGGTCGCAGAGCCTGAAGTAGCCAAACCGCCTATGTATGCGGTCGTTATGTACAATGACAACTACACACCGATGGAGTTTGTGGTATACATATTGCAGTCAGAATTTCGTCATAGTATGGATTCTGCGGTCGAGATTATGCTGACTATTCATAATAGCAGCAAAGGTATTGCTGGCATTTATCCCAAAGATATCGCCGAGACCAAGGCTAAAAAAGTAAATAGTCTGGCACATCGTGAAGGTTATCCGTTATTGACCCAAATCGAACCACATCAAGGCGAGTAGAGCAGTTTATTAATTTTTTATACTGATATATGGCTCTATTAAAGCTTTACCTACTGTTCTTTATTTCTAAGTAATCCTTCTCAAAGCTCACCTTCATAGTGAGCTTTTTTGACTTTTCAGTCATTCCCTTTATATACAAGTATAATCTTTTAAAATAGTTTTATTATCCATAGAGTCTTGATTTATATGGCAAATAACCCTATCTATTAAAACAGCCTGTTCAATAATTTTAGACTAAGTATCTCCGTTGAATTTGCTAAAACCACGTCATTTCTAGCTTTTCAAATATCAATCTCTCTTTCTATCTAATCAGTTTTTCAACATCTAATATTCGTTATTAAGGTTGTCGCTACTAGCTTGTAGCACGCTTTGATACATTTTAGTCTGTGTTAATAGATTGACTCCGTCGAAGTATCGTGTTGATATAAAGAAAAGCGGCCATTGATAGTTATGATTACTGTTGGCTGATAGCGAGATTATAGTATTTAATCAATAGTCTACCGCTCACCTCATTTATTCATGACTTCTAATAATACGAATATAGCCCTTGAACAATTCATCTACCACCCTGATTTACTTACTAACTCATTCATAAAACTATCAATTATAAAGATAGATATAACCGTAGGAAGTTGTTATGTTAAGTCGTCATCTTGAAGTTTCTCTACGTTTAGCAATGACGCTTGCGCGCCAAAAATCGCATGAGTATCTCACTGTTGAACACTTGCTTTTGGCCTTATTAGAAAACACTCATGCTGCCAATACGTTGACTGCTTGTAATGCTAATGTCTCGGCGTTGCGTACTGAGCTTGAGGTTTATATTAATAAACACACGCCAACTATCGATGCTGATACAGAACAGTCACCGCAGCCGACTCAAAGCTTTGATCGTATCTTGCAGCGTGCTATTTTTCACGTGCAATCGATCGGTGGTGGTCGTTTGGTAGAAGGCTCTGATATTTTGGTCTCTATGTTTTCAGAGCACGATACTTATGCTGTCTACCTGCTTAAAAAACAAGGTATCAGTCGCCTTGAGCTAACCCAGTATTTATCACATGGTCAAGATAAAGAAGAGCCATCTGAATCACGCGGTTCTACAGGCACTGAGCGTCGTAGTGCTTCTGAAAAGACCAGCAAAGATCCCTTGGTTGAATTTGCGACCAATCTAAACCAGCGAGCCGCTGAAGGTAAAACAGATCCTTTGATTGGCCGTGCCTCTGAGATTGAACGTGCTGCCCAAGTACTGTGCCGCCGTCGTAAAAATAACCCATTGCTAGTAGGTGAGCCTGGTGTCGGTAAAACCTCTATCGCTGAAGGTTTAGCATGGTTAATCATTAACGATAAAGCACCAAAGCCTCTTAACGGTTGCGTGATTTATAGCCTTGATATCGGTTCACTGATTGCGGGAACTAAGTATCGCGGTGACTTTGAAAAACGCATGAAGTCATTGCTTGATGCGCTAAAGAAAAAACCAAATGCTATTCTTTTTATTGATGAAATTCATATGATTATTGGTGCTGGTTCATCTATGAGTAGCAATATGGATGTATCAAACCTTATCAAGCCAGCGCTTGCTAACGGTGAGCTGCGTTGTATCGGTTCAACAACCTTTACTGAGTACCGCCAAGTATTTGAAAAAGACCATGCATTGTCGCGTCGTTTCCAAAAAATCGATGTTAAAGAACCTAGTGTGGATGACACCATCGATATCCTACGCGGTCTGAAACCTCGTTATGAAGAATTCCATAATGTTGAGTATACGGATGAAGCGTTGGTCACAGCGGTACAGTTATCAGCCAAACATATTCATGAGCGTTTTTTACCTGACAAAGCTATTGACGTAATTGACGAAGCAGGTGCGTATAAGCGCTTAGGTGTGGTGCCTGATGTCGATGATATCGAAGCGGAAGAAAGTTTCATTGCTGATTTAGAGCAAGATTTTGATGCGCAGATTGATGCTGATATCGAAGGTATCGATGGTGATACAGATAATGAAATGCAGGATGAGGCAGCGACTGCGAAAGCGAGCGATAGTGCTAAATCAGCAGATGGTGTGAAATTATCAAAAGGTCAAAAGCCACCGATGAAAATTGATGTTGCTGATATCGAAGCTATTATTGCTAAACTGGCACGTATTCCACCTAAATCTGTATCGAGTGATGACAAGAGTATCCTTGAGCACCTAGATCGAGATCTAAAGCACTTGGTATTTGGTCAAGATGAGGCGATTGCTACGTTGGCTGATGCTATCAAGCTATCACGTGCAGGATTAAAAGCCCCAGATAAGCCAATTGGTTCGTTTATGTTTGCAGGTCCGACTGGTGTGGGTAAAACAGAAGTATCGCGTCAGTTAGCGAACCTGTTAGGTGTAGAATTAGTACGCTTTGATATGTCAGAGTATATGGAAGCGCACACGGCATCACGCTTGATCGGTGCACCTCCAGGTTATGTTGGCTATGATCAAGGCGGCTTACTCACCGAAAAAATCAATCAGCATCCACATTGTGTATTGTTGCTTGATGAGATTGAAAAAGCGCATCCAGATGTGTTCAACTTGTTACTACAAGTGATGGATCATGGTACGTTGACTGATAACAATGGTCGTGTGGCCATCTTTAAGCAAGTCATCGTTATTATGACAACGAACGTTGGTGCTGATAGTATCAGTCGCTCGTCAATGGGCTTCACGCAACAAGACCATAGTCGTGATAATACAGAGTCGCTGAAACGTGTCTTTACGCCAGAGTTCCGCAATCGCTTAGACGCCATTATTCAGTTCAATCCTCTAGATACGTCAGTTGTTGTATCGGTTGTCGATAAGTTCTTGGTTGAATTACAAGTACAGCTTGATGATAAGCAAGTGACATTAGAGATTGATGACGATGTACGTGATTACCTAGCAGATAAAGGCTATGACCGTCTAATGGGTGCACGTCCGATGCAGCGTTTGATTCAGGATGAAATCAAAAAACCATTGGCAAGTATGATTTTATTTGGAGATTTGGTTAATGGCGGTGTCGTACACCTGACCTTAGAGCCTAAAGTCGATGACTCTCAAGAGAGTGACACGATGAAGCTTGATAAGGTGTCAGACAAAGGCTCAGCTGATAGTCGTATTATTCTAACAGTTATTGAAACTCATGAACCACATCCTGACTCTGAGTCTTTAGCCAGTTAAGTTATTAGACCTCTTGCAAAAGTGGCAGAGGATTTTACAATAACTGATGCACTCACAACTGGCTGGAAACCATGCCAAACATAGATAAGCTACTTGAACAGAATGATGCAGGCTTTAAGCGCT
>NZ_JADQAN010000030.1:0-20940 GCF_022129425.1 Psychrobacter sp. Ps1
GATGTCAGTTTGGTTAGTCATTGCTTATTCTCCTGTTAGTGGATTATAAGCAGTTACACAGTTTTTAGGAAACTCCCAACAAAAAGCGGCCCGTCCTCTATAGAGGTAGGCTGCTTTTTATTTGCTTGGTTCTATTGTCCATTATCGAAAATACTACCTTGTATATATTCTCTATTATTAGATGCAATCTGTCCTATGTCACCTTTGCTAAAGGTTCAACCTGAATGGTCTCTAACACTTCTTCTTTGCTAGGCTCTTTTCTATACAAAGGAAAAAAGTCTGAAAGCAGATCACTTTCCGTGAACCAGATATCCGCCACTAACTCTGTATATTTCACTGTATTGACGATGAGTCTATAAGTCTTAAATAGCAACTCTTGCGAGCTAAAGCCTTTATTATATTCATATAAAGAGTCTAAATTGGAACCAACGCCGCCACCAAGATGTAGCACTTCATAACGGTTCTCTCGTCCCCAATTGCGAGCGACATGAGTGATAAGTTTAGAAGGTTGTACGTGCGTATAGGCGTTCAGCGTACCGCCAAGATGGAACTGCATAATGCCTGACTCTTGGCAGAGCGTATATATAGAAGACCCGATTGGTTTATCGTCTTGATAGGCGGTTATCAACAGTATTTTTTCTTGAAGGTTTTCAAGCAAATTAAAAAAATAATCATCATCAAAGAAGTAATAATCACTGGCCTTGACGTTTCGCATTGTTTCTTTATAAATGTCTGAAAACACCATCGCGTTCTGCCGGGTCAAGAATTCTGTTTTTGTCACGACATCCATTTTTACGGCTTTTTTGATACCGCGGCGATGTCGATTTTGTGTTTCGCTCCAATGCTCTTCTTCAGACTTACTTAAATCAGACATCAAGGTCAGCCCGTGAGTCAGTGCTTTGCCAACTGTAGGTATCCATTCTTTATTAATAATCGGATGCAACCGCATAAACAAAGACACGCAGCCTCTCTCGCAAAGAAAAGCTCTTATCTCATCCAGTATGATGTCTAACTCAGCATCGGTGAGGGTTTTGTCCATCAACGGACCACCGTAACCATAAGTGGAAGTAGCATCCCAGTGCTCTGAGTCAATGTCTCTAACTATAATAGGTAACAATACTTCCTTGTTTTTATAGTGAGCGATGATGCCTTGAGGTTTGCCCTTGTCGATGACAGCTGAGGCCGCAATCCAACCAGATAAGTGGTATATATCAAAATGATGATTTGATACCTTCTTATCCCACTCAGCATCTATCGCTATGTAATCAACTTGTACTGTATCCACGTTGCTGCTCCCTCAGTGTTGCGTTATATATTCGTAAATCCGTATATACGAATATAAAAACAAAATATGAAGCCTTCAAGTATATAAAAACCTTTTATGTAAAATAATGAATATATAGGATTAGAGCGTAGACGAATCTATAGGAAATAAAAAAGCAGCCTGCCTCTATAAATGAGGATAGGCTGCTTTTCTCGTTCTGGTCGAAAGCTATTAGAGAGCTATAAGCTTACAGTTATTTCTTTTCTACCAGTTCACCATCAATTTGAATAGGAACATTGGTCGTAATGCCAGCAGAGTAGGCTGTCATACCATAAGCTGCACGGTCTATAGTGCCAGTAGCACGGAAGCCAACGACTGGCTCTTTGGTCAGAGGGCTGTTATCGATTTTGTTCAGCGTTAAATTAAGAGTTAGCGGCTTGGTTTGACCCAGTAAAGTAAAGTCCCCAGTTACTTTTGCTTGCTGCGGATTTACAAAATTAACCTGAGTAGATTTAAAGCTCATAGTAGGGTATTTTTTAACGTTAAAGAACTCTTCCGTTTTTAAATGTTTGTCACGGGCAGCCCAAGCAGTATCGATACTGTCTGTATCAATGACAAAGTTCAGCTGGGTTTGGTTAGGGTTCTTTAGATCAAATTTAACGGTACCGTCTACATCGCTAAAGTGTCCCATGACCGTAGAAAATCCCATGTGATCAACTGAGAAACCGACACGAGTGTGAGAGTTATCTAGTTGCCACTGAGTCGGCAGTGCAGCGCTTGCCATGGTAGTGATAGAAAGTATTGAGCTGATCAATAGGGCTTTTGTAGTGGTTTTCATTGAATAGTCCTTACATAGTATTAGGGTATTGGTGCTCGCCGATGAACAAAGAAGAAAACATTTTTTGTAAAAAATGAGTAAATATATTGTAGCTATGTGTCCTAGAGTTGCGATAAATAAATAGCGCAGCCAACCTATATTTGGTTAGATTAACTACATATAAAAATGTAATTGATTAATATATCTAACCAAAACATTGTACTGGGTTAACTCATACATCTCAACACTATTTCTCTATTATTGACAACTTATCACATATCTCTATCACAACTGCTCCTTGCGTCTTACGTCAAAAACCGTTAAAATCGCGGTTTAATTTTCCCGCTGGGGAAAGGCTAAGCGAACAGAAGGGTGGTGTTGGGTGCTGGAATAAGCCAGTGACGCAGTTGCCATACTTGTAATGTCCTTAGTGCCTCAGTTACGTATGTCATTATTTGTTTGATACATCATCGATGGTGTTGTATTTAGACGTTGTACATACATCGGACCTAGAGAGTATATTATGCGTAAAGATATCCATCCTAATTACCAAGAAGTTTTGTTCCACGACACTAACGCTGACGTGTTCTTTTTGACTCGCTCAACTGCTAAGACTAAAGCGACTCGTGAATACGAAGGTAAAGAATACCCATACTACCCACTTGATATCTCAAGTGCGTCGCATCCATTCTATACTGGTGAGCAACGTAAAACTTCTACTGAAGGTCGTGTTGCAAGCTTCAACAAACGCTTTGGCGCATTTGGTGGCCGTAGCAAGAAAGCTGCAGACGCTGCTGAATAATTTGCACTTATGGTGTAAATATATTTCGTTAAGCAATAAAAAACCGCTGATTATTCAGCGGTTTTTTATTGCTTAATTTTTTATGATCTAAAAATAAAGCTAACAGTCTATTTAGCGCTCAAACTCAGTAGTAGATGAGTCCAATAACTGAATAGAATCTAGTAACTGAATAATGGTTTCTACGATTTGCTGCGCCCAATAGCCGTACATCAGACTGCTAGGATGAAAGCCATCACTGGCAAACATCACATTGATATCGATAGCCGAGCCATTTGCATGCTCCTCTAGCATCCGTGTAAAATCGGTTGCCATATAGGTAACACCAGCATGAGCCGCACAGACCTGCTGTAATATCTCATCAAGTACCGATGCTTTTGCACCCACAAAGTTATTGAGCGGAGCAGGAATTGCAGGCATTTGCGCCATCGGCGGCAAACTTAAAAAAACCAGTTCTCGTACGCCAAATTTGCGCTGTGCGATATTGATAATGTCTTCAATTTGCTGTTGCCATTTATGCACAGAGACATTGGACGTCGTGTCATTGACCCCTACGCTTAGCAACATCACATCAATAGGCTGTTCAGGAGCAGGTAAGACATATAACCTGCGTAGAATATCAAAGCTAGTATGACCTGTTGTCGCTTGCAATGACCAGTTAAGTCGAGCAAAGTTTGCTTGGATAGCTTCGTTTTGTTCCAGTATCGGAATGAGCTTACCGACCAACGCTTCTTGCTGGGTCTGGCTACCCACGCCTGCTGCTGCTGAATCGCCAACGACCATAAGGTTAAATGTCTTAGTGTCTTGCGTTGATACCTCATTATTCGATTGAGGCAGCTCAATCACACCGTGCCTTTCACCATGTGGTTCAGGCAAGCGGACTGTATCACGCTTGATTTTGCGACCTTGATAGAGGTAGACGGGGGCAAGTAAAACGTCCTTTGCGACCGATGTCAGCTTACTAGTATCTACCATCCTGCACGTTCCCTAATAGTCGTGAGACTATCTTCAATTAACAATTGACCATCGACGTAGACATCACGTAATAAATTATCAGTTGGGTCGCCTATCTGATTTTCTTTTATGGTTGTTAGCTGGCCGCTGTCGTCTTTTACCAGTGCCAATCGTCCTTTTTTCGAGCGTTTTGAGCGACTGGTGACAGGATCTTTATAAATATCCTTCCATGCGCCATTGATAGAGATAGCGCTAGATTTCATGGCCCAACTCATGGTGTCGCGGTTGACTTGCTGCAATAGACCACCGCCCATACCAAACGTCACGTTTTCTATACTGAAGCCCGCTTTGATTACTACGTCAATAATTTTGCTTAAGCTTTGCGAGCTGATGCCATCACCTTGGATGATGCGTACGTAGTCGGGCAGCACTTTATAGCCCTTGCTGTTTACGGTCGTACCGAACTTCACCGCCAAGCGCTCTAACGCTTCACGGACGACTTTAGTAGGCTCGCCACTATCTGGACGAATGACGAGCGTACCACCCATGTTTTTGACGTCTTCTTTTAAGGTATCGCCCCAGATATTATCAATCGCGTTCCATAAGTCATAGCTGTCAGAGACGACCGAAAACGCTTTGTCTGTGCCACCAAACTGTTCAATCATATTGGCAAATGCAGCGGTCTCTCCATCACGTCCCCATGCTGTCATGGTGCTGTGCTCAGCCGCTGGAATCGAAAACGCGGGCATGTCTTTACCCATCTGATACCAACGACTGGCAGCAACCAGCGCGGTCATCGAATCCGTACCAGCAAAGTTGACCAAATGTGCCAAACTACCGAGTGCCACACTCTCTTGGCTTGAGGCACCGCGCGCACCAAAATCATGCAGGCGAAAAGGCAGCGACTCTGTGTTGTCTGCTGACTTCTCTAGAGCCTGACGGATGATGTCTTTGCAGTAACGTGAGACGCTAGCGACCGTTGATGGGTACCAAATCGCACGCAATAGCGCTGTTTCGATATAGCTGGGTAGCCAGTAAAACTCAGGATCGGTATTGATCACTTGGCAGACTACATTGGACACGGGCACGATACTGCCTTCTGCTACGGCTTGGATACGTAGTGGCAAGTAGCCGTCGTGTTTTTCAATTAAATGCTCCCAACCAGCACGATTGAAGGTTAGGCCATGCGCTTGAATCACCTTTTCGGCTTCATCGATATCTTGATGAGTAATAGGCGTGCTTAAGTACTCTTTGATGAATGCTTGCAAGCCAAAGAACACCACATCGTAGTCGCCTTTGCGCGCTTCAATGTAGCTTGACAGATACTCACTACTGCTCGGGTATTGCACCCAATGTGAGGTCTTATAGCTGTCACTATTTAAGATTAAATTGTTTAGATTACTGGTATACATCACAGAACTCCTCTGCTTTGAAATGCCGCAGCTGCTTTAATAAAAAAACAGTGGCGGTGGTTGATTGCCGTCTATCGGCATTGGTATCAAATTGTTAATACGATATTTAGTAATAGCTGTTTTGATAATAATTTGCTCAAGTAGCTATTAAAAAAAGCTGCTAAAAAAGACTATTAAAGAAAGCTACTAGAAAAGCGATTAGCAGCGAACTACAAGCCGACCATTTTAGTAATAATCGCATAGTGATCTTCAAACATCATTTTGGCATCGAGCTCCGCCAATGGTAACCAAAATGCCTTGGTCGCATCATCGCCACCTTTTACTTTTGGCAGACCTTTTGGATCGTTTTTGAGCTGAAAATAAAACGCTTGAGTAATGGTGCGACCACGCGCTGAGCGATACGGGTCATCAAAGGTATGTTGACTATGGCAAGAGCCGCGCAGTACTGGCTCAGGCACCTTGAGGCGAGTCTCTTCACGTAGCTCACGGATACAAGCATCAAACAGCGTTTCTTTTGGATTTAGAAATCCACCTGGCAGCGCCCAGAGTCCACGACCTGGCATACTGCGTCGCTCAACCAGTAAGATATGGCCAGACTGTACAATCAATGCATCGGCTGTCATAAAGGTAGGAGGATATGGTGCTGATTCCCATTGTCTTTTATACTTATCAATAAAGTCTGCTTCTTCATGCAGCTGATGATAGTCTTCAGTTTGTTTGAATGCATCGAGGACATTGCGCGTAGACTCAGGCGTACGCTCGGGCGTCGGCGTGGCACCCATCAGATAGCTGTCGCGAATCGGCGTGGCTGATAAGTTATGATAATTGGGTACTGACACAGAGTCCCAGTTGGGGAACAATGACAGATAGTACGATGAGCTGTCTTTCGAATGACCAATCAAGCCAATGTCAGTCTGCAAGTCGCCAGTGACAGATTTCACGCCTGCCTGCACATACTGTAGCCAGCGAGTGTCATTGTAGAGTGCGTCATCTAAGCCAACACAGTGAATGCGTGCGGCTTCTTCTTCAGAGTAGGCGCCTTTAATCATTGCGGCACGCTCAGCGACGCTAAATGGATTGCGTAAGCTACGTGGCAAGTTGGCTGAGCCGATCAGCATAATCACTTCATCTGAGCGTTTTAATGCCTCATCGATGACGGCTTTGTGCCCAGCATGAAACGGCTGAAAGCGTCCGATAAAGACTAGATAACGATAGTGTTTACTGCTTTTCTGATCTAGGTTTTGCTTATCTGACTGTTGCTCTGATAATTCACTCATAGACGCCAACTTCCTACGACTTATTTTTATTGATTAAAAATTAATGACGCTAATACTGACACAGCCCATGACTTTCTGACAAGTATAAAGATGTTTAGGGGTGTGTCATTATCGAAATCATCCAAACGAAATCTCTACTTTAACTGGCATACTTCTCTATCCATGCCGTCACCGTTGGCCAAATCTCTGTGGCAGCATTGCGACTGATCATGATGCGACTGTGCGTATAGTCATCTAAATCGCCGTTACTGAGCGAGTACTCTCGAAAGATATTAGTTGAATTATCAAAGCTATCAAAAAACAAACGACAGCCACGAGTAGGGGAGATGAAAGTATCGCCTTTCGCACTGATAGAATAAACAGGAATGGTAATCTGTGGCATATGATGACGATAGTCGATAAAGTCATCGCCAGTACTTTTCTGCTGATTAATGCTTTCGTTCATTTCTTCTGTATTTGTCCTGCCTTTATCAAAATTAGCCTTTTTCAAAAAACTACTTTTAAAGTTTTTACCCAAATTCCAATCGTACCACTGGGTCATCGTATAGTAGCTCTCGTTAAAAGGGCCTACCTTGAACTGCTTAGCGGGTATAAAGCCGACCAATCGAGTAACTATCTTGGCTGTAAGGATTTTCGCATAGCTGGTCGAGTCTTTTACTGCACCAAAAGCTTGGCAGGCAAACATACTGATGCTATTGACCTTATCGATATAGCTTGGGTTTTGGACAAGAAACATGGTCAAACCAACACCGCCACCACTATGAGTGACGCAATGTAGATTATCGAGTTTTAATTCTTCAAAGAAATAGCGAAAAGTCGCTTCATAGTCATAAGTGGCGACGGTCTCAAAGTTGAATTTTTCTTTCGGTAGCGAGCTATTACCATGCCCGCGCCATTCCATGATGTAGCAATGATGACCAAGCCCTGCAAAATATTCGGCGATTTTGAGGCAAGTTTGCTTGTCAGAAAACGTACCATGCGTCAAAAATATGTTTTGCGGTGTGATGTTAGGTAGGCTGTTTTCTGATGTGTTAGCTATCGTATCTTCTTCTGAATTATCAACTACTTTCCAAACGGCAATTTGCTCATCGTCCTTGGTAGTTACTAGGTGCAACGTCCGTGTCATCATAAAATGATCCTATCCAAAAAATACGTAATCTTTATACAAGTCGATATTTATACAAGCTGATAATTATACAAGGCGATTAAAAGCTACCATGCTTATAACGCTACTGCGCAAAATAATTCAAATTATCAATACTACGTCAAAACCAGATGACTTGCTCGGACTAGATGTGAACGGTATGGCATATCGAAAATGCTGAGTGCGCTTGATAAATGGTACCGCTGTCTTTATATAGAGAATAACTTGGCAGCCAACACAATCATTCAGCGTGTTTATCTGTCATGGTTTAAATATGAAGTTGCTTTACCACCTGTTAGTATCATTAAAAAAACCAATGACGACCATTTACAATGGTCGCTCTTCAATTCACAGTAGCGTGGTCGGAATTGATGTTTGATTCAGGTATAATAACTGCTATAGACGGATTAAACTTTATACTCATGTCGGCCAATCTCATACAATAATAAATATCATTGCCAGTCTGCATGCCTTATATAAATCGTAAACATTTTAAAAATCCAAATTCACGACACAGTAGCCATAATAGATATAGCGTTTGTGTCATAACGCATAGGAAACATTATGAGTGAGCAAAACCAAGCTGATAACCAACTAGACCAAACTGCTGGCTATGAATCAGCCCTAGATACCGAGCAAGTTGAAGCAAAAAGCAACATCACTATCACTGAGTCAGCTCAAGGCTACTTAGCAGATTTGTTATCTAAGCAAGATACCGATGGTATCGGTGTGCGTATTTTCGTTGAGCATCCTGGTACGCCGCGCGCAGAGTGCTGCATGGCTTATAACCAACCGGGCGAAGAA
Source organism: Psychrobacter sp. Ps1 (assembly GCF_022129425.1). NCBI lineage: Bacteria > Pseudomonadati > Pseudomonadota > Gammaproteobacteria > Moraxellales > Moraxellaceae > Psychrobacter > Psychrobacter sp. Ps1. Next base: position 8,472 of record NZ_JADQAN010000030.1, read on the forward strand.
GACAGCGCTGACTTGCGTTTTACGTATGAAAACTTCTCTGCATTTATTGAGGCGGCGTCAGTACCTTATCTAGAAGATGCGGTCATCGATTATAATAAAGACCGTTTCGGTGGTCAGCTGACTTTCCGTGCACCAAACTCTAAAGTACCTAAAGTAGGCGCTGATGCCAGTGTCGAAGAGCGTATCAACTATGTATTGCAGTCAGAGATTAACCCTGGCTTGGCAGCGCATGGCGGTGACGTACAGTTGCTTGAACTGATTGATGAAGAAGGCATTGGTTTAACCGCTGTATTGAAATTTGGCGGTGGTTGCCAAGGGTGTTCAGCGGTTGATATGACTTTACGCCAAGGCGTTGAAGTGCAGCTGAAACAGCAGATTCCAGAATTGACCCAAGTGGTTGACGAGACTGATCATACTCGTACAGAGAATGCTTACTACAAATAAAATGAAAAATAGTTAAAAGCAATTGGCTGCTATAAAGGTGGCCATATCTCTAGTATAGATATGCCTGTTTGGTTTGCTGCTTATGAATATTTGTCATGAAGAGATGAGTATTTTGCTATTCTTTTAATAAAGAAGCTGAGTTATGATGAACTCAGCTTTTTTTATTGCTATGATTTAGCAGACAGTTTTTTAAGGTGACTTTGGGCGATACGTCGTCAACAAATCATCTTTTATCAAAATAAAGGAATGTACTATGAGTGACGGATCAGCAGACCAGCAAACAGCCCAACAATTAGAAACCCCTCAACGTCTTGAGACCTTAGCGATTCATGCCGGCTATAGTGTAGAGCCAACGACCAAAGCAGTCGCCGTGCCTATTTATCATACCAGTTCATATGCGTTTGATAATACTCAGCATGGTGCAGATCTGTTTGATTTAAAGGTCGCAGGCAATATCTATACTCGTATCATGAATCCGACCAACGCGGTGCTAGAAGAGCGTGTGGCTGCACTAGAAGGTGGTATCGGTGCGCTTGCCGTAGCCTCTGGTATGGCTGCCATCACTTATGCAATTCAGACCATTTGTGAAGCAGGCGACAATATCGTCGCCGTATCAACGCTATATGGTGGTACTTACAATTTATTTGCCCATGCATTGCCGCGTCAAGGTATCGAAGTGCGCTTCTTCGATCATAAAGACCCAGAAGCCATTCGTGATCTAATCGATGATAAGACCAAAATGGTGTTTGCAGAGAGTATCGGTAATCCACTAGGTAATATCGTTGATATTCAAGCGCTCAGTGATGTCGCCCATGAATACGGCGTACCTGTCGTGATTGATAATACGGTGGCGACGCCAGCGATATGCCGTCCGTTTGAGTTTGGTGCAGATATTGTGATTCACTCATTGACCAAGTACATGAGTGGTACGGGGACGTCAATCGGTGGTGCAATTGTCGATAGTGGCAAGTTTGCTTGGGGTGATTATCCTGAGCGTTTCCCACTCTTGAACACGCCAGATCACAGCTATCATGGGGTAAATTTCGTCAAAGACGTAGGCGCGCCAGCCTTTATTGCCCGTGCTCGCGTTGCACCACTACGTAACACTGGCGCAGCACTCAGCCCGCTAAATGCCTTTGGTATCTTGCAAGGTATGGAAACACTAAGTCTACGTATGGAGCGTCACGTGCAAAATGCACAAGCCGTTGCAGAATATCTGCGTGACCATAACAAAGTTGCGTGGGTGAAATACGCAGGTCTGTCTGACCATCCTGAGCACGAGCTTGCCAAAAAATACATGAAAGGCACGCCTTCTGCTATTTTAACTTTTGGTGTTAAAGGTGGACTAGAAGCTGGTGCGCGCTTTATCGATGCGCTGCAACTGATTACTCGTCTGGTAAATATCGGTGATGCAAAGTCACTAGCCTGTCATCCAGCGACGACGACCCATCGTCAGTTAAATGAGCAAGAGCTAGAAAATGCAGGCGTTAGTACAGATATGGTACGACTGTCGATTGGTATTGAACATATCGAAGATATCAAAGCCGATCTCGCGCAAGCACTAGCTTCTGCTTAATAACAAGCGCTTATTAAATTGAGCAAACTGTTTAAGCAGGTCTAATATAAAAAAAGCCCATATCAAATCGATATGGGCTTTTTGTTTTGCGTCCAACAGGTGTGTTTAACGATTAAGCAGACAGTACACGCTGCGCGATATCTCGATAATCCTGCGAAGCAAGACGCGGTCCAAACTGCTGAATAACTTGTGCTGATATTTCGCTGGCAAGACGACCGCATTCTGGCAGACTATACTGCTGCGATAATGCATATAAGAAAGCACCAGCGTAGTTATCGCCTGCACCATTGGTATCGATGACGTTAGCCACTGCTGGCGTTGCAACGTCATACACTTCAACTTTTGCTTCGTCAGTAGGCTGGTGGGCGATGACCGCACCATTGGCACCATCAGTGACGACGGCAATTTGGCAATATTCAAGCAGGGCACGCGCTGCTGCTTTGACTTGTTTTTTATCTGTAAACAGTCTAGCTTCTTCGCTATTGCAGAATATCACAGCGACTTTGTTGCCGAGCATATTAAGCAAGCCATCTTTGGCAAATTTTACTACCGCAGGGTCAGCAAAGCTCACCGCAATTTTTGCATTATGAATGCCGGCTTGTTGACGTAATTGAGTCATCGCTGGTTGGATGCTCTCAGACATCGCCAGATAGCCTTCGATATATAGCCAATCTGCTTGCGTCAATGCGTCAAAATCAACATTGTCAGCGACAATCTCACTTGAGGTGCCAAGATAAGTCTGCATGGTGCGTTCGCCATCTTCAGTAACGGCAACCACACATGAGCCGGTCACACCGCCTGCATGGATAGATTTGTCTGAGGTTGCGACACCTGCTTCGTGCAAGTCTCTGAGATAAAATGCCCCTTGATCATCATCACCGACGCGGCAAGCATAAAAAGGCTTACCGCCTAAGCTGGCAAAGGTAAACATAGTATTGGCTGCTGATCCGCCGCCTGCTTGTTTTGATGGCTCAATCTCAGCCAGCTTAAAATAAGCCAGTAGTTGCTGCTGCTCTTCAATACCAGCCAGCGTCATATTACCTTTGGTCAGCTCAGTCTCTTCTAGTGCCGCATCTGATAGCACATACTCGTGATCAACCAACGCATTGCCTATTGCCATTACATCGTACATTGATTATTTCTCCTCAATTTATTTATAAACAGTTGTCTTTCTTATTATTAAAAACTAGTCTGCTTGCAACTCTAGTAGACGCTGATAAAGTGCATTTTTTTTCACACCAGTGATATCAGAGGCCAGTGCGGCCGCTTTCTTGACTGACAAATCCTCTAGCAAACGCTGTAGCAATTTATCATGCGTACTGATGTCGTCAGTATCTTTTGCCACACCGACGCCAGCGACGACCACGACTATCTCGCCGCGCTGCTGGTTATCATCTGCTTTAACAAACTCAACCAACTCGCCAAGGGTGCTCTTGTGTACCGTTTCAAAGGTTTTAGTTAATTCACGGCAAAAAGTCACTGCGCGGTCTGCACCAAATATCGTTGCCATGTCTTCTAGACTAGCTACGATACGATGCGGCGCTTCATAAAAGATTAAAGTTTCAGTACGTGCGATTAGATCGATCAGCTGTTTTTGACGACCATGGGTTTTGGCGGGCAAAAACCCAATAAAACTAAATCGATCAGAAGGCAATCCTGCTACTGACAATGCACCAATTGCAGCAGAAGCCCCAACGATAGGTGATACGGTCACGCCAGCTTCATGCGCGGCTTGCACCAGTTGATAACCTGGATCGCTGACTAGAGGTGTACCTGCATCACTAATCAAGGCAACCGAATGACCTTGCTTAATCATTTCGATAATTTTGGGCGTTTGAATGGCGCTATTATGTTCGTGGTAGGCCCATAGCTTATTGTGACCTTTTTGCTTTGTGGTCGTGTCATTATTTTCGATACTGCTTTTGGCAGGACGAGTCTCTGAGTCTTTTGTCTCGTCAGCCTTACTGCCTTTGGTATCGATGCCAAAATGTGACAGTAGTTTACCTGAGGTGCGGGTGTCTTCACAGGCAATGATGGCGACCTGCTTTAAGACATCAATTGCGTGCGAAGTCATGTCGGACATATTACCAATCGGCGTGGCAACGATATAGAGACAAGCTGGCATCGCAGTAGGGGTAGACATGAAAACCTCGGGTCGTTAAAAAGACGTTAGAAAATAATAGTGCGCTAGTATATACAGTCTTTATCTATAGTTTTTCAGTCAAATAATGAGTGAAGAAATCGACAGATTGTGAGAGTAGAGTGCGCAGAAGTGGCTAGTTTAGCATGTTGTGCTATGATAATTCTCAAATGTTAATCAGACCAATTCACCTTATGCCTAATCATAAGCCCTTGATCTTAACCTCACCAAAACAACGCCAAGGCAGCCTGTTTGAGCAGCAAGCGTGTGAGTATTTACAAGCGCAAGGGTTGAGGTTGGTCGCAAAAAATTGGCAAAAGCCAAAAGTAGGTGAGTTGGATCTGGTCATGATTGAGACAGGTTTAGCATGGTCAACACTAGTATTTATTGAAGTTCGCCAGCGCAAGTCCTCGAATTATGGCGATGCAGCACTCAGTGTGACAGCCAGCAAACAGCGCAAAGTTATTAAGACAGCGCAGTCCTTTTTGCAGCAGTATCCTGAGTATGCTCATTATGACTGCCGGTTTGATGTTATTGCTTACAATACGATGAGTAAGTTAAATTCAAGAAATGAGGAGTTAGACCATCAACCAGAATGGATTCAAAATGCTTTTATAGCCAGTGCATGGTAATAGAGTAAATAAGATAGATGCTGCCAAATGAAGCATTTAACCACATCTGACAAGTAAGGTTCGTTACTAAAAAGCTAACCGCTGATGACCAAAATTAAGTAAAGTAGCGGTTATAGTCAACTCTCTATAAATCAGATACAGTATTATCTTACCGCTACGTTTAGCTCGTCACTACTTATAAAATTGTCACAACCATGTTCTAAGAGGTAAATAATGACACGGATGCATTTGCGCACTGCTATTTTTGGTTCATCACGCCGTATTACGACTGGCATTATGATTGCTGCCTGCGTTGTCAGTACAGGTTGTGCCACCAACTATCTGACCAACAGTACAGAAGGGACTTATGGTGTGCCAATGACTGAGCGCACGATTCCGCAGCGTCTGCTCGATCGTAGTATTGAACATACTGCCAAAATCAATGTATACGGGTTAAAAGAAGACCTGCAGCAAACCAGCCGTATGGGTATCGATAGCTTCAACAGCGAAGTACTGCTCACAGGTGAAGTGCCAACTGAAACGCTCAAAGCAGAAGTAGAAAAAGTCGTTAGCTCTATGCCAGATGTACGCCGTGTCTACAATGAGATGGAAGTGAGTGCGTCAAAAGGGTATAGCTCAACGGTTCATGATGGTTATATCACTTCAAAGCTGCTGGCCAAAATAGCCGCCAGCGATGGTGTGAGTGCGTCACAGATTAAAGCCGTTACCAATAATGGTGTGGTCTACATTATGGGTCGTATGACACCTACTCAGCAGAGTCACTTGATTGATATCGCCAATGGTACTGTTGGAGTCACTGAGTTGGTATTGCTGACAACTGTCGTTGACGATAGAGGTGTCAAAATAAATAATGATGACATCATGTATGAGAATAATTTGGCCAATCCTGCAGTAGCGCCAGCTGCCCAAGATACTACTATCAGCACGGCAACGCCTATTGTCATAACAGAAGAAGAGGCCACTACTGCTCAGCCGTCTTCAAGCCCTTATATTGACCTTTATCAGAACCAGTAGGCACTCTAGTTCGCCATGCGATAAATGACGTTAATCACAATAAGCCTAAATAGTAATAACAGTAAAGGCACGAGAAATCTTCAGCCAGTGGTTACTATATCAATAGCAAAAGGTAGCAGAGTCAGCGTGTTAGTCAATGATACTAATATCAAAACATCATTGGTTAGTGGATGATACATTATCGCTGTTAGCATGTTACTACTTATTGATAAATAAATATAATAGGATACTGGTCATGAAGGATTCACAGGCAAATATACAACCAAATGAAGAAACAAGCGTCATTAGTAATGTAGGACTACATAACAAGCCTTCTCATAAGAAAACACGAACGTTGAGATTTGGTGGTGCGGCAATATTGGCATTGGGCAGTATCGCGTTAGCCACGCAAAACGCACAGGCATTATCACCGTTAGCTATCGTCAATGGCATTACTTCTAGCGGTGGCGTTGGGGTAAGTAAGGATATCTTATATGGTGATCAGCCTTCACAAGACCTAGATATCTATTATCCAAAACCGCTAGCACAAGCAATGAAATCTCAGAGTACTATCAATACTAGCTATCCTATGGTGGTATTTGTTCACGGCGGTTCATGGGAGAGCGGCAATAAAGGACAATACGCCTTTGTCGGTCAGAGCTTAGCCAAAGCAGGGTATGTCACCGCAGTGATTAATTACCGTAAAGCACCTGAGCACGTCTATCCTGATTATGTTAAAGATGCGGCTCAAGCAATTGCTTGGAGTATTGAAAATGCGACCAGTCTCCATGCAGATCCGTCACGCCTAGCAGTGATGGGGCATTCTGCTGGCGCGTTTAATGCCGTTGCAGCCGTTGCCAACGAAGACTTTTTGGCGCCTTATGGTATTAAGCCAACAGATATTGCAGCCGTTATCGGAATTGCGGGTCCTTATAGCTATGATTTCCGCAAGTTCAGTAGTGCAACGGCGTTTGGCCCCAATGCCACACCTGATGAGGTGATGCCAGATCGCCAGATTAAAGGCGCGCAGCCACCGTATTTATTATTAACCGCAGAAAAAGACAAAATTGTACATGTGACTAATACAATCAAAATGACAGAAGCGTTTAAAAAAGCAGGCGTAACCGTTGAAACGGGCGAAATCGAAGGGGCCAGTCATGCAACCAGTATTGGCGCGATGGCACCGCCGCTACGCTGGGTCAATGATGTGCGTGCGCAAGTATTGACCTACTTGGATAAAACGCTCAAATAGCTTATCACTATGCATATCGACGACTTTTGACCGTTTAATTGATAGCACTGTCTTAATGCTTAAACACACTTGAGTAAGACAGTACTGTAAGATATGCAAACTCTTGTTATAATGTCATCACTTTAAATCTATACCCTATTCTAAACTTTAAGGCAGACCATTCTATGAGCATGAACGCTGACGATTTGATCGCATTTTTACAGACTCACTTCCCAGACGCTTTTATTCAAGCTGCCAACCAAGGTAATAAGTTTGACGTACGCGTGGTCGATGCCAGCTTTGAAGGCAAACGCGCGGTTCAACGTCAGCAAGCAGTATATGCGTTAGTTAATGACAAGATTGCGAGTGGCGATATTCACGCACTCAATATCCAAGCGCTGACGCCTGCTGAGTGGGACGTTCAATCAAAAGGCTAATCAAATAGCTGTCTATATGACTAGATATTACTGAATCGGCCATATGCATGGTTGAGAGTTGTAGTTCTGGTTTTCATAATTTTCTATACTCATCGCTAGGTTGTCACCTTTATGGATCAATTTTTAATCACTGGTAGTAGTCGTATCGCAGGGGAAGTCACCATCTCAGGCGCCAAAAATGCCGCTTTGCCGTTACTCGCAGCTATGATATTGGCTGAGACTCCAACGACACTGCATAACGTGCCGTCACTACAAGACGTGCGAACGTTGATTGAATTGATCGGTGGCATGGGTATCAAAATCCAAAAGCAAGATGATACGGTCACTTGCGATACCAAGAGTATCGATAACTTTTACGCTCCGTATGATTTGGTAAAAACCATGCGCGCGTCAATCTTGGTACTAGGGCCATTATTGGCACGTTTTGGCGAAGCTGAAGTTTCATTGCCAGGTGGCTGCGCGATTGGTTCACGTCCTGTTGATCAGCATCTAAAAGCGTTTGAAGCGATGGGTGCCGAAATCAGTGTGGAAAATGGCTATGTAAAAGCCCAAGCACCAAAAGGTGGCAAGCTATTAGGCTGTAATTTCTCATTTGATATGATTACCGTTGGCGGTACCGAAAACGTCATCATGGCAGCAGCATTGGCCAAAGGTACAACTGTCTTAGGCAACTGTGCGTTAGAGCCAGAAGTGGTTGATTTGGCCAATATGTTGGTTGCAATGGGTGCCAAAATAAGCGGTATCGGTACATCAACGATGACCATCGAAGGGGTAGAGCGTCTACACGGCTGTGAATACTCAGTGGTTCCTGACCGTATCGAAACGGGTTCATACCTTGCTGGTGCCTTGATGACACGTGGCGACGTATTGACCAAAAAAACATCTGCTCTATTATTGACGCCAGTGTTAGAGAAGTTCGAAGACATGGGTGCAACTATTACGAGCGGCGATGATTGGATTCGCGCACAAATGAAAGGCCGCCCAAAGGCGGTTGATATCCGTACTCAGCCACATCCTGGTTTCCCAACGGATATGCAAGCTCAGCTAATGGCGATTGCTTGCTTAGCTGACGGTACAAGTACTTTTATCGAAAATATCTTCGAAAACCGCTATATGCATGTACCAGAGCTCAATCGTTTGGGCGCGTCTATTCAGGTTGATGGTCACACTGCGGTAGTACGAGGTGTCGAAAACTTTACCGCAGCACCAGTGATGGCCACTGATTTACGTGCGTCTATGTCATTGGTAATGGCAGCGGCGACTGCTGAAGGTGAGAGCTTAATTGACCGTATCTACCACATCGACCGTGGTTATGAGCATGTTGAAGACAAGCTGCGTAGCTTAGGCGTGAACATCGAGCGTATTAATACCAACGCTTAATATTGATTGACTCGATATCGACTGTTACCCATATTACGTTATAAATTAAAAACTCCCCTTTCAGTAGGGGACTGCACATGGACACGATGTCATTATGACTGAGACAAGCAAATCTTTACCAGCCAGCGGTTTATTAAACGAAGTAAACGATGAGTTTTCAGGTCTAACCTTGGCTTTATCAAAAGGCCGTATTCTAGAAGAGACCATGCCACTGCTACGTGCAGCTGGCGTTGATCTTTTAGAAGATCCTGAAGCGTCACGTAAACTTATTTTTCCAACCTCAAATCCAAATGTGCGTGTATTGATTTTGCGTGCCAGTGACGTGCCGACCTATGTCGAACATGGCGCTGCTGACTTTGGGGTGGCGGGTAAAGATGTGCTGCTTGAGCATGGTGCCAATCATGTTTATGAATTGCTCGATTTGCAGATTGCTCAGTGTAAACTGATGACTGCGGGTGTGAAAGATGCACCGCTGCCAAATCGTCGCCTGCGTATCGCGACCAAATATGTCAATGTCGCTCGTGCTTATTTTGCAAGCCAAGGTCAACAAGTCGATGTCATCAAACTTTACGGTTCGATGGAGCTTGCGCCATTGGTCGGCTTGGGCGATTTGATCGTCGACGTGGTCGACACCGGTAACACATTGCGCGCCAATGGACTTGAAGCACGCGATCATATTTGTGATGTTTCATCACGTCTGATCGTCAATCAAGTCAGCTATAAGCGCAAATTTGCATTACTAGAACCAATCTTAGATAGCTTTAAAAATAGTATCGCCAATGGCTAACTATCCAGTGCAAGTCATTGGTAATATAAAGCATGGTTATACAAATTTTTAAACCAGTTTAGCAGGCTATGAGTGACGTAGCGTGCTAAACTGGTTTTGTTGTCTTAGCTTGCGAAAACATAAAAACACCATAAAATTTAGACAAGAAGACATCGAATAAGTCGCAATACTCTTACCGTACAAACCTACTTTACTCAGTTCCAAGCCGTTCATTTTTAGCACCACTTTACGCTCAGATATAGGATTAGGTCATGCGCCAGTTAAGTACCCAAGATGCCGATTTTGATAGTCAATTGACACAGTTGCTTGCCTTTGAAACAGTCAATGATGCTAAATTATTACATACCGTCGATGATATCATCGCGCAAGTACGTACTGATGGTGATAGCGTTGTATTGGCATTGACTCAGCAGTTTGATCAGCATCCAGCAACGTCGATGCAAGAGTTAGAGCTGTCTAAAGAAGCGCTTGCTGAAGCGTTTGCCAATCTTGATGAAAAAGTAAAGACAGCGTTGACCACAGCAGCGACTCGGGTACAGACATTCCATGAGCGCCAAGTGCAAGAAACATGGCAGTATGAGGATGAGCTAGGCAACCGATTGGGTCAAAAAGTCACGCCACTTGATCGCGTTGGGATTTATGTACCGGGTGGTTTGGCTTCTTATCCATCGTCAGTATTGATGAATGCTATTCCTGCTAAGGTAGCTGGCGTCACTGAAGTTATCATGGTCGTACCAGCGCCTAAAGGCGTGCTCAATCCGTTAGTATTGGCAGCGGCTTATTTGGCCCAAGTCGATCGCGTCTTCACTATTGGTGGTGCTCAAGCAGTAGCAGCTTTAGCTTACGGCACTGAAACGATTCCAGCCGTGGACAAAATCACAGGACCAGGTAACAAATATGTCGCTGCAGCCAAACGCGCGGTATTTGGTCAAGTTGGTATCGATATGATTGCTGGACCTTCAGAAGTACTGGTATATGCAGAAGGCGAAGCACAAGATAGAGCAGACTGGCTAGCGATGGATCTATTGTCTCAAGCTGAGCATGATCGTATTGCACAAGCTATCTTTGTGACGACTAGCGAAGAGCAGCTCAACGAAGTAGCGCTAGAAATAGAAAAAGCACTGGCTGAACTGCCAAAAGCAGATATCGCGCGTGACTCATTGCAGAACCGCGGCGCACTGATTTTAGTAAAAGATCGTAGCGAAGGTATGGCACTTATCAATCGTATCGCCCCTGAGCATTTAGAGTTATCTGTTGATAATCCTGACGCACTGTTAAACGATATTCGTCATGCCGGCGCTATCTTTATGGGTCGTCATACGCCTGAAGCTATTGGGGATTACTGTGCAGGGCCGAACCATGTATTACCCACATCAGGCACTGCGCGCTTTTCTTCGCCGTTAGGCGTTTACGATTTTCAAAAGAAATCATCCATCATTTATTGCAGTGAATCCGGTAGTAAGCCTTTGGCTGAGACAGCTGATATTTTAGCGCAGCGTGAGGACTTAGAAGCCCATGCGCGTTCAGCTCGTTATCGTTATCAGTAATTGATTTTGAATTTTTAGCTTTTACTTTTGATATTTATTTTTAATAGTCTTTGTGGCTAATAGTAGGATAATTTATGAGTGAGTCAAAGATAGATACCAGACTTTGGTCATCTAAAGCACGCAACTTGTCACCTTATGTGCCGGGTGAGCAGCCACAGCACGACAATTTATGCAAACTGAACACCAATGAAAACCCGTTTCCGCCCTCACCAAAAGTAGGGGAGGCAATCGCTAAGATACTCACTCAGCAAGCGCAAGAGCTGCGTTTATATCCGGCACCTGAATCCAACGACCTACGTGCTGCACTGGCACAAGCATATGACCTTGATGTCAGCCAAGTGTTTGTTGGTAATGGCTCAGATGAAGTCTTGGCGCTTATATTTGCCAGTTTTTTCCTAAAAGAGCGTCCGCTTTTATCACCTGATATTGGCTACAGCTTTTATCCTGTCTATGCGCAGACTTTTGGTGTGCATCTCGTCAAAATCCCATTAGAAGACGATTTTAGTATCGATCCTGATGCTTATCGTCAGCCTTGTAGCGGTATCATCATTGCCAATCCGAATGCGCCAACAGGTTTGCTCTTATCACTTGCTGATATCCGTAAGCTAGCAAGCGAGCATTCTAACGCCGTGATTGTAATTGACGAGGCATATATTGATTTTGCTCAGATAGAATCAGGTAACCCAGAGGCTCAGGTTTCAGCGGTCAGCTTAATCAATGAGTGTGACAACGTTATCGTGACGCAGACCTTTTCAAAATCACGGTCACTTGCTGGTTTACGTGTTGGGATGGCCTTTGGTAGTGCTTCGTTGATTGAAGCATTGACGCGTATGAAAAATAGCTTCAATAGCTACCCATTGGATAAGTTAGCGCAAGCTGGTGCGACGGCAAGTGTGCTAGATGTGGATTATTTTGAGCAAACCCGTCAGCAAGTCATTGATTTACGTACGTCGCTAACAGCAGAGTTGACGACATTGGGCTATAAGGTCCTACCGTCACATGCCAACTTTGTTTTTGCTCGTCCAAAATATGGCAATGCAAGTGCTGTCGCGAGTGCGTTACGCGAGCAGGGCATTATCGTTCGCCATTTTGATAAGCCGCGTATTGCAGAGTACTTGCGTATTACTATCGGTACGGCAGAGCAGAACGAGCGTTTGATTGATGCGCTAAAAGCTTTGCAAGTCGATGCTAGCGTTGTTGCTGAATAAAATTATATTGATAGCTTAATATAACCCCACTCTCAACTTCGAAAGTGATTGAAAAAAGAAGAGCACCTCACTAATCTATTGTTTTCGACCAAGA
>NZ_JADQAN010000031.1:0-17855 GCF_022129425.1 Psychrobacter sp. Ps1
GTGGTTTGATTATTATCGTCAAGCTGCGTAACTAAAATCTCCCAAGTTTAATTCTACGGGATTGACGGCAGGGGTCAATGTGTATTCTCCTACGTTCTTTCAAATCTATACTTTACCTACCACTCACCACTCACCACTCACCACTCACCACTCACCACTCACCACTCATGTGATCATATAAATAACTTCAAATACCAGATATTAACAAGGAAAAATCACCACCTCATCGCCTTCTTGCCATGGTTCAAACTTAGTCATAACTTGCAAAAATAACGGATGCGCAAGCCAATCTTGTAACCACTGCTGCAATTTAGGGTATGGCAAACCATAAAACACCTCACGATCAACATGTGCAAATTGACGAACAAACGGCATGATACCGATGTCAGCAACGGTCACGCTATTGTCTAGTAGATAGGTATTCTTAGTCAATAACGCTTCTAAATACTGCAGAAAAATTTCACCTTTTTGTCGATATTCTATTTGAGTCATCTCAGGGTGACGATCGGCATATTTGTAGCGATCGAGCCACTGCTTAAACTCATTGTCGTTTTGTGCTATCAGTGCATTAGCTTGGGATGAAATCTTTTCATCTAGCAGTCCTTGAGGATCGTTTTGCTCAAGCGCCCACATCATGATCTCTGCACTCTCTTCAATGACGGTCCCATCCGCTAACTGTAAAACTGGCACCGTGCCTTTTGGACTAATCGCTAGCATCTGATCTGGCTTATTCTTTAACGTTATTTCTCGTAGCTCTAGTGGTAACTCGGCGAACATTAGACCGAGACGAGCGCGCATAGCATAAGGACAGCGACGAAAAGAGTACAAGCGAGGCAACGAGGTGTTCATAGACTCCTCCATAGTTGAATAGGAATTAAGCAATAGGTAAAAAGCAAACAAAGAAGAATTAGCAGACGGAAACCTACTGACATTAATAGTTATTAAGGCGCTGTTTAATAGGTGACAGACTTATAATTGGCCATAGTTTCTACTAATGACTGTGGTAGATAAGTATCTTTCAGGTGCGCGTGCGGATAATGCTGCTCAATCCACGATTGATAGTTATAGACAGTTAGCGTACCACAATATAATAAATATAGAACCTGTACACCGATGCTACGCGACAGACCCATCACGCAATGGAAATTGATAAGTGTGATGAGGCCACCCTTTACCTGACTATCTTCTACCTGATTACCCTCTACCCAACTCTCATTATTAGCGGTTATCGCTTGTGTCTCTACCGATTGTATCAACGCTTCAATTTTTTGAAATAGATCAATATAGTCTTGGAGCAATACATCATTTAATGGCTGCAAATCCAACAAAGGCAAATACAAATAATGAACTGTCGTATTCATAATGCCGTTAGCAGCTATTTCAAGATTATGGGTGTGGCTAGATATCTCAGCAGCCAAATCAACAACAATTATCTGATGGCAAACTGCAGGCCGATTGCTTTCTAACGAACTTCGCAACTCTAATAAACTAGAACCAAACAACCAATACGTTAAATGACTACTTAGATCCGTCTGCATCAATCGAGGTGAAGCAACAACATTGACCTTGTCATTAATAGCATATGGCGTGAGTGAATACTTTTGACTTTTGGAGAAAATTTTGAAATACCACTGTCCAAACAACGACATGCCATTGTAAATAATAATGATTGGTGCAAACTTAATCCAAGTATGTAAGGTCAGTCGACCGCTACTGGATTTTTGAAACCAGCGTATATCTCGTATTGGCTTGACCTGTTGATAGACACCAGCCAACATCGTAAAGCTGATTAACCAATATGAAGCAATCATAATGGCTAAATCTTCTACAACTTCAGACGCTATCATACTCATATTAGCAAAGTAAAACCCTGCTATCGCTATCAACAAAAACCCTATTACCCCCAGTATCAGATGCTTGATTACCAATGCATTTCGGATTCGATTTGAGAGTATCAGCACCAACACTGCCAATACTACCCCGCCGAACATATCTAGCAAATGATGTTGATACGTCAACACTGTCGACAGGGCAATCAATGTACATATGCTAGTCAGCAACAGTCGATAAGCCACTGAAATCCATCTCTTTTTAGACTCGAAGACATTCCATAATGACACCCCAAGCAACATGGCATAACTGACATGCAATGATGGCAACTGATTAAATGGCTTGTCCACCAACTGCAAAAACTGATAGCCAAATTGCGTCCAATCGTCAGGAATCGAACGACTAAATGAGAAACGAGCAGGATAAAAATAGAAAATCAAACAGGCAAAAATGGTCGCTAAGATTAAGCGGTAGGCCAATAGAGATAATTGCGTGGACGTCCGCACTAAGAAAAAACTAGCCACAAATAAAATCAACGACCAGCTATAAGGAACAATCATAGCGGGAATGAAAGGAATCATACTGTCAAATGGCGTGGTAAGATTATGAATTTGCGATGGGTAGAGTGTATGTAAAGAGACGCTATAAACAGTCGTCAAATTATAGAGCAAATAAAATATCGATAACGCAAGACCTAGGTGCTTGAATCGATTTAAATTTGATGGAGTTTGCAACACCTAGTACCTCATTTGACTATTGAATAAACATTTCAAAAAACTTTGGCAATATAATCATAGTTAAAGTTGTCATAATAGCAACTTATTGTTGGCTAAAAACTGCCTAAACCCATTGGAAATACAGTGGTTTTGAACTTATACTTGACTATTTTCCAGACTTAGAAGGATTTGAGAAATGCAATTTTTGAGGGTGATAAGTCAGCAGTTGAGTCGATTTACGGCATTGGTTATTATTTTAGCAGCCGCAGTGACATTTATAGAGCCTGCGACTTTTTCTTGGGTGACAGGTGATACCCAAATCATCGTTCTGGGTGTCATTATGCTCGCAATGGGTATGACACTAGGTAAAGAAGACTATAAGGTGTTGGCCCAGCGCCCGCTTGATATTTTTATCGGTTCAATTATCCAATATACCATTATGCCGATTTTAGCGATTAGCGTGGCCAGATTGTTTGACTTATCGCCTGGGTTGACACTGGGTCTAGTATTGGTTGGTACTTGTCCTGGTGGTGTGTCTTCAAATATTATGAGCTACCTTGCCAAAGGTGATGTGGCATTTTCGGTAGGTATGACCACCGTATCAACCATCATTGCACCGTTAGTGACGCCACTTTGGCTAAATTATCTAGTCGGTCAATCTGTAGAGATGGATGGCTGGGGTATGTTCCGCTTTATGCTACTAGTGACGTTGTTGCCAGTCGCTATTGGCTCTATGTTAAACATTTTATTTCAAAACAAACATTGGTTTAATGATGTACGTGCAGTGATGCCAGGCGTAGCTGTATTAGCTTTCGCCGCTATCGTCGGTGGCGTTGCCGCTGTATTTGGTGATCAGTTCTTGCAGTCAGGGCTAGTTGTTATCTTGGCCATCGCAGTACACAATATCGTCGGTTATATATTGGGTTACTACTCAGGTGCCTTATTTGGTATGAGCAAACCCAAAAAACGCACCATATCTATCGAGGTTGGTGTACAAAATGCAGGGTTGGCCACGGGCTTAAGTACGAAGTTTTTCCCTGGCAATGCAGAGTCCGCCATCGCTGCCGCCGTCGCTTGTATTTGGCACTCTGTTTCTGGCTCTATATTGGCCAATATCTTCGCTTGGTGGGATAAGCGTCGGGAAGCGAAAAATCCTACTATCATCGAGACTGAAGAGACCTTAGAGCTTGGTAAACCAATCAAAAATCATTAGTACTAATAAAGGTAATACTGAACTAGGTGATATTGAACCAGTTAGTAAAGTTAAAAAGCTATGCTAGATTATTATTTCTAGCATAGTATTTTCTAATAAAGCACCTTCTAATACAGAGTCTTTCAACATAGTGTTTTTTAATATAGCACTCTCCAGCATAGTATTTTTAGCATAACACTATCGACAATTTGAATAAACCGCTAGCTTCTCTTCTAGGTTCTCACCTAACGTAGTCTACCGTAACTCATTTCCAAAACGTTTACGCACCTGACGCAAGTACAAAGCTGGCGCAATACGCCACAGTAAACTGCCAAAGCGTGAGAGAGAGTCCGGCAATATCCAACGTTTGCGCCGCTGCAAACCTTGATCGATCTGTTCGGCCATCCACTCAGCACTACGCATATTACCGATCATTGAGCGTGGATGCTTTGCGTTACTGCCATCACGGCCGAGCGCGTGGTTCTCGATAGGTGTATCAAGAAAGCTAGGATAGACCATAAGGATATGTATCCCATCAGATTCTAGCTCCAAGCGCAATACTTCAAAGAACTGGGTCAGCGCGCCCTTTGCCGCACAATATGCTGCTCGTCCAGGAACTGGCATCCAGCCAGCCATTGAGCCGATACAGATAATTTGACCTTTAGATTCTCGTAGCATCGGTAGCGCAGCCATGGTCAGCTCCACTGCTCCTTGCCAATCTACCGCCATAACTTTGCGGAACACCGCAGGATCAGTCTGATGCGCTGGTGATCGATGGGTAATCCCAGCATTGTTCACCAATAGATCAAGACGGCCAAAGCGCTCGCTAACTTGCTCAATAAGCGCAGCAATATCATCAACTTGAGTGATATCAGTGACGACTGTCATGATTCTAGCAGAGTCCTCTAACTCACGAGCGCGGGCGATCAGCGCTTGCTCATCTATATCAGCGAGTACTAAGTGATGTCCAGCAGCATACCAGTGCTGTGCCATTGCCCAACCAAGTCCTGATGCAGCACCAGTGATTAAGGTAACATTTATTGATGACATTGGTGGCATTGATGATTTTCTCCCTATCAAGGTTTACGCAATCCATTACATTCGATGAAGTATTCGAAGGTTTCGGCAGACGTTTTTGCCAAAGAGTAACCAAATTCTTCTTTGAGCCGCCTATTACTCAGTACTGGTCGATAACGCAAAAAATTAACCTGCTCTGGTCCAGTTGGCTTACCGGCCCACTTTGCCACTTGTAAGCCAGCTTTAACCAAACCCACTGGCAGGGTCAATAGCGGTTTATTAAGTCGGCTTGCGATGTCCTTCATCGTCAGTGCGCCATCGCCTGCCATGTTGTAGATGCCAGTTTTATCCTCGCAAATACCTATTTCCATCGCGCCGATCACGTCTTTATCCCAAATAAACACAAAGGGCGACTCACTGCCTTTGAGCGCAAGCACACGCGGCGCCATAAACAGACTGGTAATTTGATTGCGCGTATCAGCGCCTAGTACGGTGCCAGGTCGAAAGATCAGCTGCTGTAATTGTGGATGCTGCTCGCGAAAATCTGCAAGCATTTCCTCGACCTGTCTTTTGTGATCCGAGTAAGCAAACTCAGGATTGCCGCGTAGTGCATCTTGCTCATCAATCCATTCAGGATTGTCAGCGTGATAACCGTAGGCAGCACCCGAGCTGGTGAGCGTAATGTGTGCGACATCTGCTTTGATGCAGCAATCAATTACGTTACGCGTGCCATTAACATCGATATCATAGTCACGAGCACGATCTTTTGACGCTTGCAAGATAGAGGCGAGATGCACGACATGGGTGATGCCCTCTTCTTTTAGTAACGTTGCCAAACCCTCATCACGCACATCTAATACGTGAATTGGAAAGTCTAGATCATCGCGCTTGCTAATATCTGTACCGACGACATGGTAATGATCAGCCAGGCGATTGCCCAACTGATGGTCGATGTAACCTGCGGCACCAGTGATTAATATGCGTTTATTCATTATGCTTTTGTTCACTATGCGTTTATTAATTGCGCTTTTATTCATAGGGTATCCGTGCCCAAATTTGTGAAAGTGTCAGTCCTGACACCAAATGCCATACGCCCCAGAATGCCGTGATCAGCATCATGCCGCCTGCCTCTGGGAAAAAAGTAAATAAAATAACCAGTCCTAGCCCTGAGTTTTGTATTCCTACTTCTAAAGTCACCGCGCGCCGATCCGCGACTGGCAACTTGAGCACTAGCCCCATGCCATAACCTAACGAAAGCGCCAATAAATTATGGCCAACAACCAACCAAAAGAAGCTATGAAAACGCTCTAAAAATAGCGCGAAATTGCTAGAAAAAGCGATCGCCACAAAAGCCATCAGCACGAGCAAGGAGAAAATACGTAGCGGTTTTTGGATACGCACGACCAGATCTGGCAAGCGTCGCCCCGTTACCATCCCCAGCACTAGAGGTAACGCTAGCACCAATAAAACCAGTATCAGAATACTGCTAGGCTCAATCGTTATCTTTGTCAGATACTCACGCGTGTGTGGGTTAAGCCAACCATAAAAGGCAAAATTGACTGGTGTTAATATAGCTGCAGCGAGACTGGATACCGCCGTCATACTGACTGACACCGCAACATTACCGCGTGCCAGCCAAGTCATAATATTGGAAAAACTACCACCTGGGCAAGACGCGACCAAAATCATTCCTAACGCCAACTCTGGATCGATATTCAACGCCCATGTAAACAGACATGTGGCTAAGGGCAGTAGAAAGAATTGAGTAAACAGACCCGCTATCGGTGCAATGGGAGATAAAACGACACGCTTAAAATCTTCGAGGCGTAAGCTCAATGACACGCCGAACATCATCAGTGCCAAGATCAGATTAAGCAGAATCAAGCTCCGTGGCTCAAACGCTACTGCCACTATCATACTTCTGATGCCAATACAGGTTGTTCTATTTCGAGCTCAGCGATATGCTTGGACAGCGTTTCTAAGTATTCATCTTTGTTCACATAATATGCCATACGCGCAAGCTTAATATAATCATAGCCACCATCAAGTGTCTTGCCAGCTCGCTTACGCTTCACTTTATTGAACTGTTTAACGGCTGCTGTATTTTGCTGACGCTGCTGAATATATAGTGCGACAAGCCGCGCTTGTTGATTTCGACCTTCCCAGCCCAACCCTGCTGCTTCAACCATACCCATCATAAATAAATTATCATGCTCAGGATGAAAGACATTCATATAAAGCTGCGGCGCATCTTGATTGGCAGGCCAATTGAGCTGGGCGCGCTCAATAAATGGATAGTCTAGTAAATACCCAGTCGCCATAAGAATCAAATCATAATCATGACTTTCACCATCACTAAAGCTCACCGTATGACCATCGATGCGGCGAATATCACGAAGAGCCTTAATATCGCCATGACCCAAATGATGTAATACCAATGAATTGACCACAGGATGTGATTCGTACATGCGATAGCTTGGGTTTGGCAGCCCATAATCAGAAGGCTTTCCGATGACCATACGAATCATCGCCGCATCCATGCGCTGCTTAACTGGACGCGGTAACTTTAGTTTTCCGCCTAATGTGTCAATCGGCTGACCCTTGATAAATTTGGGCAGAAAGTAATAGCCGCGGCGCAGACTGATATCCACCGATTTGGCATGATGGACCGCATCAACTGCAATATCAGCGCCCGAGTTACCGCAGCCGACGATCAACACACGTTTGTCATTAAACGCTGACGGGCTACGATATTCAGAAGAATGCATCAACGTGCCTGCAAACGTACCCGGCAAGCTTGGGATATTGGGGGTAAAGTGCCATTTGCCATGAGCACACCATCAAACAGTCGCGATTGTTTTTGACCATTACACTCGCTGACCAGACGCCAACCATCCTCTTCAGGCACCATGCTGATCACGCGCGTGGAGAATTCATAATGTGATTTTAGATTGAACGTATCTGAAAAGTCGCGGAAGTACTGACGGAGCTGGGTATGATGAGGATACGCCGCGACTGAGTCACTCATAGGAAACTCTTTGAACTCCGTCATACGCTTGGACGAAATCAAATGGGCACTTTCATACATGGTGCTGTGAGGATTGTCGATATCCCATAGCCCTCCTACATCTGTATGTAGCTCAAAGCCGACAAAAGGAATATTGAGTTTTTGCAAATTTCGGGCTGCAGCGAGCCCCATTGGACCTGCCCCAATTACTGCGTACATAAGCGCCACCTTAAAAATCCATTTCAATTATATAAATCAGTCAATTCCGTTTGACTGCACCTTTGGTGGGCGATACCAGCGTACTCCATGCCCGTGATAAAACAATAGCATACATTGATACATGAACTGGCTCAAATGAATAAATTGTCGATATAGACTACTTATAATAGGTAAACCCATCCTCTGCTTTATACTTCTTTTTTACTTATCCTAAAAAACCTACTCTTCACCAGATGTAAAAGCACTGCCCTATTTATAGAGGATGCTATTAGCACCTTATCAAGCAACAGCCCTACTTTACTCAAACCTAGTATATTTAAAATTGACTCAGTAATTCATTGTAATAGAAATGATTATCATTATAATAACGATTTAAATTACATGCTGGAAATATTCATGCAACTATCTCGCTTATCTGCTGCTTTGTTTCGTCTTAACTCTCTGAATGTGTCTGGCGCTTCTCTAGGATTAGCGTCCATACCCTCACGCTTGCTATCGACGAAATCGCTACCTCTAAAATCACTATGTTCAGTCATCATACTAACCACAAGTCACTCGGCATGGGCGCTAGTAGATGATGCAGATACTCAAACCACTCCTAACGTGGTACTTGATACTATCGTCGTCACCAGTAGTGCTGATGCGTCAGCAGATGGGTTACCTAGCGCATATGAAGGTGGTCAGGTGGCGACAGGCAGCCGCGTCGGACTCTTAGGCAATCAAGACATCATGGACACGCCGTTCTCTACCACCTCATACACCAATGAATATATCGCCAATCAGCAAGCGCAAAGTGTGGGCGATCTACTCAAAAAAGATCCTACTGTTCGTGTGGCAAGAGGTTTTGGTAATTTTCAAGAAGCGTATTTTATGCGTGGGTTTGTGACCACCTCAGACGATACGATGTTCAATGGTTTGTACGGCATATTACCTAGACAATATATCGCAACTGAATTATTCGAGCGCGTCGAAGTACAGCGCGGTGCCTCAGCGATGCTAAATGGCGCAGCACCGAGTGGTGGTAGCGCAGGCGGTACGATTAACCTGTTACCCAAACGAGCGGATAATGAGCCGCTACGTGAAGTGACGCTTGGTTATGGTCAAGGTGACCAAGGTAAGGTCGCAGTAGATGTCAGTGATCGCTTTGGTAGCGATGATGCTATTGGTGTTCGTTTTAATGCTGCTTATCAAGATGGTGACAGCGCTATCGACGATGAATCATCGACCTTGGGTTTGGCTGCCCTTGGTTTGGATTATAGAGCGGATCAGTACCGACTATCAGCTGATTTGGGCTGGCAAGACAACAAACTCAAAGAGACTCGTCCTAGTGTCAATCTTGGTGGGGTGTCTAGTGTACCAAAAGCACCAGACGGCTCAAAAAATTGGGCGCAGCCTTGGACCTACTCCGATGAAGAGGATGTCTTTGGTACCATTCGAGGAGAATATGATTTTACTGATAACATTACCGCTTATGGTGCTTACGGTGTGCGAAGTGGCGAGGAAGAAAACTCACTAGCCACTTTAACTGTCAACAACGTTGATGGTGCGGGCACGATTTATCGCTTTGACAATACTCGAGAAGATAAAGTACAAAGCGCCGAGCTCGGTCTGCGTGGTAAATGGCAAACGGGTGAAGTGGCTCATAATTGGGTACTAGCAGCTGATCTCTATGACCAAGAAGAAAAAGGTGCATTCGCGTATGATTTTGGTAATCAACCCGCGACCAATTTGTACCACCCTACCGACTACGCTGAGGTCCCTTTTACAAGCACAGCAATCTTCGGTGGTAATTTAAATGACCCAAAATTAACCAACAAAAAGCAGTTTCAAAGCTTTGCGCTAGCAGACACCATATCACTGTTCAACGATAAGCTAAAAACTACGGTAGGCGTGCGTCATCAGAGCATAGAAACAACCAGCTATGATTTTAATACTCAAGCTCAAACTGCCAACTACGATGAAAGCGAATGGACACCCAGTATCGGTATCGTCTATCAGCCGAGTCTGGATTGGTCTGTTTATGGTAACTATATTGAGAGCTTAACCCCAGGTAAAACAGCAAATCAGAACAATAACAATTTGCCTGTAACGAATGCAGGACAAAGTCTAGCTCCCTATGTCAGTAAACAAACCGAAGTGGGCGTGAAGTATGACAATGGCATGATTGGCAGTAGTTTGGCTGTTTTCAGTACCGATGAACCGCGTGCTTATTACAATGGCAATAATACCTTTGTAGCCGCTGGCGAGAATCGCCATCAAGGCGCTGAGCTATCAGTATTTGGTAGCCCAAGCGAGAATATGCGCTTGATCGCTGGTGTTAGTTACTTAAATGCAGAGCAAAAAGACACAGGCGATGCCGCGTTAGATGGTAATCGTGTCATTGGCGTCCCGACGCTCCAGAGCAATGTCAACCTAGAGTATGATTTAGCCGCAGTTGAAGGACTGACATTAACGGGTGATATTATCCACACAGGTGCGCGTTATGCTGATGCCGCCAATACCTTAAAAGTTGATGGTTATACTACCTTAGACCTTGGTGCACGCTATCGCACTATGTTGGCAGGACAAGACGTTACTCTAAAAGGCATGGTAACCAATGTCACAGGTGAAGACTACTGGCAGTCAGTAGGCGGTTATTCAGATGCAGGCTATCTAAATGCAGGTGAACCAACGGCCTTAAAAGTATCGGCAACGTTCGATTTTTAAGATTTATTAGTAGGCTTTCTTAGGTTTTATAAAAGGGATTAGGCGCGACCTACTCCCTTTTCTGCTATCAAAAATTTATTCTATTACTGAGTTACTATGTCCTCTCATACCACAGCGTCCTCTCGCATGACTGCTTCTTTATACCATATGATTTGGGCGAATTATCGTCTGCCTTTTCTCAAAGTCATTCTGCTAAATCTGGTCAACGCCGCTGTCAGTGTCGGTATTATTGCCTATATCAATCATACCTTTATCAGTCAGCCAGTATTCGATACCTTATCTTGGTTAAGTTTGGCGCAGTTTTCACTGCTGGTGTTGTTACTGCTATTGACGACTTTTTTGTCGCAATATGCATTGACGCGACTGGGACATCGATTTGTCTATGAGCTTAGAACAAAACTGGTCAAACAAATCATCGATACTCCCGTTCCTCAGATAGACCATTTGGGTAGTGCACGCTTACTTGCCAGCTTATCCTCAGACATTCAATCGATTACCGTTGCTTTTGTCCGTATGCCAGAGCTGGTACAGGGTATTATTTTGTCTGTTGGCGTTGGGCTATATTTGGGCTGGTTATCGTTGCCATTATTGTTTATTGTCATGTTTTGGATTGTGATGACGATTTGGATAAGTACCATATTGGTCAAGCATGTCTATACCCATTTGACCGAATTAAGAGAGATTAATGATGCGTTATATCAGGATTATCAATCGATAATAGAAGGTCGTAAAGAGCTGGCACTTAACCAACACCGAGCAGAAAAACTGTATACAGATGATTTTTTGGCTCATGCTAAATCGTACGAGAAGACCGTAACCAAGTCTGATACTTTTCATTTATCAGCAGTGAACTGGTCCAATATTATGATGTTTGCATCGATTGGTATCGTGTTTGCAGTGGCCAATTATCTTGATATACCGATGGGAGTTGCCACTACTTTTTCTTTGACGATTTTGTTTATGCAGTCGCCGCTCCTACATGCGGTTGGCGCTTACCCAACATTGCAGACTGCTCAAGTTGCGCTAGAAAAGATACAGTCTTTAGAATTGGCCGAGCATCAGCCGAGCTTTGCGACAGACACGGTTGCACAGGACTGGCAGTCTATAACTTTAAATAATATCAATTATCGCTATGTAGGCAGTAGTAGTCATGCACTAGACACAGCGGTTAATGATAATGCTCAAAATAGCGACAACAGTGATAACAATCAGAACCCTTCCAATAATATCTTAAAGTCCGTCAATTTAACCTTGCAACGAGGTGACGTGGTTTTCTTAATCGGTGCGAATGGTAGCGGTAAATCTACCCTTGCCAAAATCATTACTGGTATCTTCACCCCTACCACAGGGACGGTACAAGTCGATGGACAAAGCGTTAATTCAGAGAGCAATGCCGACTTTAGACAGCTGTTTTCTGCAATTTTTAGCGACCAGCATCTATTTAAGCAGCTGATTGGAGATCAAGGCAATGAGCCTGATACGGTTCTAGTGTCTGACTGGCTGCATAAGCTCAATCTACAAGAAAAAGTAAGTGTGTCTGACCATAAGCTCTCTACAGATAAGTTGTCGCAAGGTCAGCGTAAACGCTTGGCTATGCTAATCGCTGTCGCCGAACAAAAGGACATATTACTACTCGATGAGTGGGCAGCCGATCAAGACCCTGCCTTTCGTCGCGTATTTTACCAGACGCTCATCCCTGAGCTAAAAGCCATGGGTAAGACACTATTTATCATTAGTCATGATGATGGTTATTTTGAGCATGCTGATCGACTATTACTGATGAAAGAAGGCCGTCTCATTGAGCTAAATGCCGAAGAGCGACAGCGTGCCAGTAAAGATGCTATTGCTATGCTCAAGTAAGCAATGCTTTAACTACTAGCATGGACCGACCTATTTCAATCCCATAAAACGTTTGATCAACTTTAAGCTAAGTAGCAGTTAATCTGAGCAGTTTTCGAAATAATCCGTTCTTAAAATCAGCAATTTTTAAGCAAAAAAAGGAGCGCCTTACTACAAGACGCTCTTTTACTATATCGAGAACAACGATATCTTACCTTTCGCTTATTTTAACCATTTCTGCAAAAACCCAACTCGAGAAATCACCAAAAAGTCTAATAGCGCGATAGCTATAATCGCGATAATAGCAGTCGGGAATATGATGGCCACAATTAATAAAGGAATAGCAAGCGGCCACCAGACGGAAACATTTAAGCCGCGAGCTGGTGGGTTTAATCCCGCGCTATCACTCGCCTGACGAGGGCGACGCTGCCACCACATGATATAGCCACTGACACAAATAGTGATTACTGCTAGGCAAAATAGTACATTAGCCAGTACGCTCCACCATCCGAGCGTGCCCATATGCAGCGCGATACCAGCCGCCATAAACTTACCAAACGCATTATAATCGTCAAAATGAATATCAGCTAAGACATTACCCGAATAACGGTCGATATGTACCGTACGATCTGCTATCGGACTTTTCATATCATAGCTCATTGAATCTTGGCTAATGGTCCAGACGCCTGTACTACCTTGTGGCAAGTTCAATTGATAACGCCCTACAAAACCGATTTCACGAGCGTAACGATCCACTGTATCAATCATAATAGGTATATTGGGTGCGATACCATCTTTACCCATTGTCGTGCCTGACACAGGCATTGGTGTCAGCTCAAGTACCCAAGGAACTTCTTTTGTGTCGCCCAAGTTTAGAGCACTGCCATGCGTGGGTGCTTCAGTATGCGCTTCAGACGCTGCCGCACCATGTACATGCAGCGCTGGTGTAGACTCTTGCATCGTAGCGTGTTGACTGTGGTCAATCGATATCGGAACAGGCGCAACGCCCCACTTACCCGCAGGAAACTGGCTCCATGCTTGCACCACTCTTTCGCCCCATACACCTGCCCATGCCATACCTGATATACAGAAAAACAGTAGCAGCACAGATATCCAACTACCCAATGTCGCATGAATCGTACGGATAAAAGAGCGCTTTTTCTTATTGGTTACCCTTTTACTAGGTATCAACATCGCTTTGACTGATTTACGTTTTTGCCACCACAGATACCAACCAGACAAAATCATTAAAATGGTTAATGATGCCGCCGTTTCTAACAAATAATCACCGACTTTGCCAATCAGCAAATCACTGTGAATATCATTGAACGTACTATAAAGACCACTACTGGTAGGCACACTTTGGACGATATCGGCTGTATAGGGGTTGACTGCCACCATATTGTTTTGGTCGTCTGATTTTATCTGAAATAAAGCCACCGTATCGGTATCACGAGGGGCGATATATTTAACCAGTGTGCTATCAGACAAGGTGCTCAGCGCGTTCTTTGCTTGAGTAGAGACAGGTGCTTGAACCGTAGACTCTGGCACGATAACCGTTAAGCGGTCGTTATCACGTCCTACTGTGTTGGACATAAACAGCATACCGAGCGCCGTTATCGCTAAGACAATTAAAAAGGGAGCAACAAAAATGCCTGCATAAAAATGCCAACGCCACACTGTGAAATAGCGTTGGTTATTGGTGGATTGGTTGGAGGGTGTGTCCATAAATGTGACCTTAAACAATCTTTGGTTGCTCAATAAACAACGTAAACCTATCGATAATAGTGATGTATCTGCTTGCAAGGCCAATCTTAAAAAGTCTCGCAAAGAACTAGGATGACGCCGTATGATGACTGCAATACAGCGATGTAAAAATCCTACTGTAAATAATTGTATTCAGAATGCTGCTGCATAATACGAGAAAAATCTGACAAAAACCATCGTTTAAAATACATCGCTCCAAATAGTAAATCTGCATGGCTCTATTCGCAATACTCTGTCTTTAGCCCCTTATTAACAGTGCAAATACTTCTCAAAACTGTCTCGTTGTAATTTTTTAATGATAATAATTATCATTAGTGTTATTATTAGCATCCTTATAAATTTGCTTTAACTGTTACAAATAATATTTAATCATTTTAGTCCAAGAGGAAATCTGATGCGGTCTCATCTAACCACTAACGTCATTCGCAAAAAATATCTCACCACAGCAGTACAAATTGGCCTGATCATGGGTATGAGTCACGCCGCTTACGCTGTAGAGACGACAAACAATACTGAAAACGATGAGGCTGCTACACCATCAGCCACCTTAGATGCTATTACCGTCTACTCAGATGGCTATCGTAGTACTGGCACCAAGACTGCATTGGACCCAAACGATGCGCCAATAAGCTATACCAGAATCGATCAAGACCTGTTGCAAAAGCGTCAGGCAGGTAGCGTCAATGCTGCCCTACGTTATGAGCCAGGCGTAAGCTCTGAGAGCCGCGGTACAGTATCTGTCTTTGATGAGTACAATATCCGTGGGTTTAAGACCTATTCCAATTTTTATGACG
The DNA here is from genome assembly GCF_022129425.1 of Psychrobacter sp. Ps1. Taxonomy (NCBI): domain Bacteria; kingdom Pseudomonadati; phylum Pseudomonadota; class Gammaproteobacteria; order Moraxellales; family Moraxellaceae; genus Psychrobacter; species Psychrobacter sp. Ps1. The sequence continues at coordinate 15,088 of NZ_JADQAN010000031.1, forward strand.
GACTAAGACTGCCCTACGATGGCGCTTGGAATCTGATGCCACAAGTCGATGTCTATGCGACTGAAGCGGTAGAAGTCGTGAAAGGTCCTGCTTCATCCCTTTATGGCTATGCAGCACCCGGCGGTATGGTGAATCAAATAGCCAAAGCCCCTAAGAGCACTCAAGAAAACGAAGTACAGCTACGACTTGGCAATCAAAACCTAAAAGAAGTGGCCGTCGATAGCACGGGGCCTATCACAGACACTTTGAACTATCGCTTAGTCGCGCTAAAACGTCAAAAAGATGGACAAATGCAAACCACAGAAGAAGAGCGATTGCTGATTAATCCGTCGCTTGAATGGCAGGCAACTGATGATGTCTCAGTACTTGCTAATCTATTTTATCAAGATGATCCAGAGATGGTACCATCTACCCCCTTACCTGCTGTCGGCACTGTCTACAAGGCAAGCTATGGCAAGCTCGGCAGTGATGCCTATGCAGGCGATGAATGGAATAAATTTAGTAAAGAAGTATTTATGCCAAGTGTTACTGTGAACTGGGATATCAATGACCAGTTAACTTTTAAACATATTACGCGCTATACCGATGCCGAGGCGCAGCAACGCAATATGTATAACAGAGGGTTCATTGATGGTAGTGATAAGGTTTTGAAGCGTAGCGCCTACACTACTGATGAAAGTATGAACAACTGGACCACAGATAACCAACTGGCCTATAAGTTTGATACTGCTAACACCTCACACAATCTACTGTTCGGTGTTGAGTATCAAGAGACAGACAGCACGGTGAGTTATCGAGATACGCTAGACAGCAAAGATTTACCTATTGATCTATCTAAACCTAGCTTTTCTCAAATTAGTACTGACATGCTACCACTGGATACCTATTATCAGAAAGATGATATTGAACAAAGCCAGCTTGGACTCTATGTGCAGGATGAAATGAGGTGGCAAGACTGGACAGTGGTGGCAGGCCTACGCCATGACGATTTTAAAAGTACCAATGAGCAAAGATCAAGCTATCTAGGTACACCTGGCGAAAAAACTATTATTAACGATGCCAAGGAAACTAGTGGTCGTTTTGCTGCTATCTATGACTTTGGTAATGGTCTATCACCGTTTGCTAGCTACTCAGAATCTTTTCAGCCCGTTGTTGGTAGCAACTTTATTACTAATGAACCTTTTGAACCAAGCACTGCTGATCAGCTCGAAGCTGGCTTCAAATATCTTTCTCCAGACCGTGCCACTCAAGGGACGCTTGCCGTATTTGATATCACACAGAAAAATGTCATAGTAACCAACCCCGCTAATTCTCAACAAAAAGTTCAAACCGGTGAAATTGAATCAAAAGGCTTTGAGATATCAGGCAGTCGTATGCTTAATGACTGGGTAGATCTCGCGGCAAGCTACAGCTACACCGATGCTGAGATCACAGAAGATGAGTTCAACCCTGATGTAGTCGGTAATACCCCTGCTCAAACTGCCAAACACAAAGCCACGCTATGGGCAGACTACTATGCTACAGACAAACTCACTCTCAATGCTGGTGTTCGCTATGAAGATGGCATGCAAATTGATAAACAAAACACAGATGAGCTACCAAGTGTGACGCTGGTAGATGTCGGTGGCAGTTATCAAATCAATCCTATGCTAACTGTGGGTGCGAGTATCAACAACCTGTTCGATAAGACCTATGTCGGTGCTTGTTACGACATCAATAACTGCTGGATGGGACCTGAACGTCAAATATCAGTCAGCCTAAAAGCCAATTTTTAATCAAATTTACAAGCAGCGGGTTGGTTCTATTAGCAAGCCAACCCGCTGTTAGAAGGAAAGCACAATATGGCAAAACCTACTCCAAGAGTACTAGAAGTTATTGGCACTAGATACATTACGCCAAATATGTGCCGTGTCACGCTTGGCGGTGCTGGCATGGTTGATTTTCCTATCGATCAAGAAAGTGCTTATATCAAACTGATATTTCCTCAAGATGTAGATAGTCGCCCACTGATGCGTACTTATACGGTGAGCGTGCAACGTGAAGACGAAATAGATGTTGATTTTGCTTTACATGAGACGGAAGGACCTGCATCGGCATGGGCACGAAATGCGCAAGTCGGCGATCAAATTTTAATAGGTGGTCCAGGGCCAAAAAAGCTCATCAACAATGAAGCAGATTGGTTTTTATTAGTCGGCGATATGACCGCGCTACCAGCGATTACGGTCAACCTAGCCCAGTTACCTACTGATGCTCGTGGTTACGCAGTACTTGAAGTGACGACTGAAGCAGATCGTCAGACGCTCAAAAAACCAGAGAACGTCGAGATACATTGGGTGATTAATGCGCATCCAAATGCAGACGATAGCCCCTTACTGAACTGTGTTAAATCATTGAATTGGCTTAATGGTCAACCTGCTGTTTGGGCAGCGTGTGAGTTCCATAGTATGCGTGCACTGCGCCAGTACTTCAAAGTTGAGCGCGCGATACCAAAGACGCATTTATATGTTTCTAGCTACTGGAAAGTCGATAGCACAGAGGATCAGCATAAAATCGTCAAAAGTCAGGATGCGCAAACGGAAGAGCAATAGATACGTATTTCCAAACAAAAAAAGGGTGGGACTAATATTAGTCCCACCCTTTTTTTATCAATCATTATCTATCACGCTTCGACCGATCTTCCCCCTTTAACCTGACTAATCGTCAGCCCCGTGAACCCGAATAGCAGCGTCAATAGCAGTGACAAATAACAGAAGAATGCATAAGGCAGA
>NZ_JADQAN010000032.1:0-616 GCF_022129425.1 Psychrobacter sp. Ps1
TTGTATTCTTGGTCGAAAACAATAGATTAGTGAGGTGCTCTTCTTTTTTCAATCACTTTCGAAGTTGAGAGTGGGGTGTTCAATATATAAATATACTTTTAGATATTTTGAGCAAACACTGCTCTAAAATCTCAATACAGCTGTACTTTACCCATTTTACCCTCACCACGTTCAGTTAAATACTGCATTACTGGTGTTTTTAGTAATTTCGTTTCAGCAACGGTTTTCGCTTGCTCTAAACGTTTTTTCTGTCGGCGCTCTGGGGTTTTATCTTCGGTCTGCATAATACTACTATCAATTTTCAAGTCAATGTCAGCTTGCGTAAATTGCTGTTGTAGCTTAGCTGCCAATTGCTGAAAAGTGACCTGCAAATGCTTACTATCGACACTAGTCAAAAACGTGGCTTTGCCATTGCATTGACCAGTCATTGTACCTTGTCGTGCCAGTGCTAGCTCATCTTGTGCCAATACCTCGCTTTCACGAGCCGTCTGTAACCAGTAGTCCCACTTTTCTGGGTTCCACTCGCCTGTCAGTTCTTGAGGTGGACAACGCAGCAACGTACGTGGGTCTTCATCAGAGTGTGCTGTTAATTGAGAATCATTTGCGCCAGGCTCAA
>NZ_JADQAN010000032.1:716-16087 GCF_022129425.1 Psychrobacter sp. Ps1
CAATTGGTTCAGGCTCAACAATTGGTTCAGGCTCAACAATTGGTTCAGGCTCAACAATTGGTTCAGGCTCAACAATTGGTTCAGGCTCAACAATTAGTTCAGGCATAGCACTAGTCATTGACTGTGCTAAATTGTCATTATAATCAATACCGCTTTGCAGCTCATCGTGACTTGGTGTCTGATAATCAACATTATAAAGCTCTGGCGGCGGTGCTGACGCTTCATGTGCAACAGCATCTGGAGCTGATGTAGAAGATACTGGTTCTATAGCTGGTACTTTGGTAGCAGACCCATCACTATCATAAGTATTGCTCAAGACTTCATCGACTGGTAATGGACGAAACGCCAGCAATCGTAAGATGCACATCTCAAGCGCTTGCATCGGTGTACTTGCAAGCTTGACACCTTCACGGGCTTGTACAACAATCTCATAATACAGCTGCAAGACATCAGGGCTAATATGCTGAGCTAGCGTATAAATATCTTTTGCTTGCGCCTCATTGACATTGAGAGCCACCTCAGGTAACAGCTGAGTCAATGCCAACTGATGTAACAGCTCAGCGAGCCCATCAAACATACTAGTCGCATCGACCATTTGCGCGCGCATTTGTTCAATATGAGCAGCAACCGCCGACTTATCATGATTATAAATATCTGTGATTAGACGCACTAAGTCAGCGGCATCAATGAGGCCAAGCATTGCGTTGACAGTCGCATCATCCAGTGCTCCTTGACCAAAAGCAATGGCTTGATCGGTCAATGATAGAGCATCACGTACAGAACCTTTAGCTGCACTTGCCAATTGCCAAATGGCTGGCTGAGTATAGCCTACCTGCTCTTTAGTCAAGATATTTGCCAAATGCTCGCTAAGTAACGTTTGCGGTAATGGTCGCAGAACGAACTGCAAGCAGCGCGAAATAATCGTAATCGGTAGCTTTTGTGGATCAGTCGTCGCTAATAAAAACTTAACATGCTCCGGTGGCTCTTCTAGCGTTTTAAGTAGCGCGTTAAAGCTGTGCGTAGACAGCATATGTACTTCATCAATCAGATAGACCTTATAACGTCCTTGGCTAGGCGCATAAGGCACATTGTCTAACAGCTCACGCGTGTCTTCGACCTTGGTACGAGAAGCGGCATCAATCTCAATAAGATCAATGAAACGTCCCTGATCAATAGCAACGCAATTATCACATACGCCGCAAGGGGTACTGGTAATACCTGTATCACAGTTCAAGCATTTAGATAAAATACGCGCAATCGTTGTCTTACCCACACCGCGCGTACCTGTAAACAGATAAGCATGATGCAGACGATTATAATCAATCGCATTAATTAGCGCTTGAGACACATGCGTCTGCCCAATCAGCTCGTGAAAGTTTTTTGGTCGGTATTTGCGAGCTAAAACTTGATATTGCTGCGTCATAATAAATGCCAATGTAAATAATACAAATATAAAGGAAGCGTCAGGCTAATGAATCATACTATGTTTAGGTTATAACTGAGCTTGAAGTTGGGCCAGTCGGTCATATAAGCGTTGAGTACTTTCATCAATCAATGAGCCTGCTTGATGAAATATATCCAGATAAACCTCAGTATTTACGCTGTCTTCGCACGGCCTAAACTCTACGCCCAGTAAAAACAAATCGTCCATTACTGGCTCTTGTAATTGGACATTAATATCTGACAATAAATCTTTATAAGAGCGCCTAACGTTTTCTGCGCTTAGCGAACTGCTATCGTCTTGCGCATAAAACACCATGAGATAATGGCGTCCAAATACGTGATAAGAATGCTCATGGCGGACATATCCATTCCAGCACGAGTCTTGATCCATGGTTCTATAAGCTAAGATTTTTTCTACTAGACACGCATAGGTATACATTGACTCATCTACCAAAATATCAACCTGCTCATTTGGTAAAGGTGTACCTGCTTCATGATAACGCTCAAGCACACTGTTGAATAGCTTGAACCACATACCCGTATTTTTTTGCATCTCAGCCATTAAAGCATCGGCAAACACAGTCTGATTCGGCTCTACTGCTTTAAGTAAGCGTAATTCAACTTGCTCAATTAACTCGTTATCGATTAGCTGCTCTTGCACCCTAATCGCTCTTTGATGAAAGTCAGGTGATTGTAGAAACTGTTTAAGCAATGTTGATTCGTTTTGAAATGATGCAAAGCTAGATAGTTGACGACGATGAAAATCTAAAAAAGTTGTCAAATCACTTGGCGTCACCAACTGATTGAGGATATCAACGAAGTTTTGATGACTAAAGACTTGTAGGATACTTTGCTCATCATCTAAGTCTAAAACACAGTCTTCTGCAAAAAACCGACTGCCATATTCGTAGCCAACTGCGTAAGAGGAATGGCCCAATTGATCGTCTTGATGATTGACAGACAATGATGTTAAACCGATAAAGTAAATCGCTTTATCAGTTATCACGGCACTTCTATCTACAATTAGGCTGTCGTTTTTTTGATAAATCTGAGCGTGGCGTTTGATAAGTTGGTTAACAACTTCTTTTCTCCACTCACGAACTTTAGCATTATCCACTTCTTGTCTATTCGCTTGCATCACAACCGTATTGACAAGCAAATAAATAGTAGCGCCAGAAAACTCAAAAACAAAATCATAACCCTGAAAATGATCATAGTCAGTGATTTTGTCATCGGGCAACTCATACAATGATAAAAAACATTGCTGAATCATTTTTTGCCATGGTACATGTGATGCTTGCTGAATATCCATAATACCCCTATAAACGATATTTCACAAAAAAGCTGATACCCATTCTGTGAAAATGAGCAAAAGCTTTTTATGCTGAGTTAAGTATCAGTTTGGATTTATAGCAAGCAAACCCACATTAGCTATCTTGTTTGCGGCGCATATGCGGGAACAAGATCACATCACGGATACTAGCAGAGTCGGTAAATAGCATTACTAAACGGTCAATACCAATACCCTCACCAGCTGTCGGTGGCAAACCATAAGACAATGCTTCGATATACTCTTCATCGAAATGCATGGCTTCATCATCGCCCGCGTCTTTTTCAGCAACCTGACCACGGAAACGCTCGGCTTGGTCTGCTGGATCATTAAGCTCACTAAAACCATTGGCCAACTCACGACCACCAACGAACAGCTCAAAGCGATCGGTAATCTCAGGATTGTCATCACTACGGCGCGCTAGAGGCGAGGTCTCAGCTGGGTACTCAGTAATGAACGTTGGCTGACGTAATTGATGCTCAGCCGTTTCTTCAAAGATAATCGTCTGTAGTTTACCCACACCAAACACATCTTTGACTTGCTGCTTAAGTGTCGTAGATGCATATTCTGCTAGGTATTCACGATCATTGATACGTGTCATATCAAAGTTTTCAGCATATTTTGCAATCGCATCAGACATTGATAGACGAGCAAATGGTGCTTTTAGGCTAATGGCTTCTTCTTGATACGTAAGCTCTGTTGTGCCCAACACATCTATTGCTAACTGATTAAACAGACGCTCAGTCAAATCCATTAAGTCATGATAATCAGCGTATGCTTGATAGAACTCAATCATGGTAAATTCAGGGTTATGACGGGTTGAAACCCCTTCATTACGGAAACTACGGTTAATCTCAAATACTCTCTCAAACCCGCCAACGACCAGACGCTTAAGATAAAGCTCAGGCGCGATACGTAGATATAAAGGCATATCTAATGCATTATGATGTGTCTCAAACGGACGGGCTACTGCGCCGCCTGGTATCGGATGCATCATTGGCGTTTCAACTTCCATAAAACGCTCATTTAGCATAAATTGACGAATACCGCTGACGATCTGACTACGAACCATAAAGGTATTGCGAGTCGTCTCATTGGTCATCAAATCAAGATGACGATTGCGATAGCGCGCTTCGACATCAGCCAAGCCATGGAACTTGTTTGGCATTGGACGTAGTGATTTGGTCAGTAGCGTAATTTCTTCAATATGCACATACAAGTCGCCTTTACCTGAGCGACCGATATAGCCTGATACACCAACGATGTCACCCAAATCTAGTGATTTGATGCTTGCACGCGTTTCCTCATCAAGCTCTTTACGTGCTACATATAGCTGAATACGGCCTGTCATGTCTTGAATCACGATGAACGAACCACGGTTGAGCATGACTCGACCTGCCACGTTGACCTGTGTTTTTTCACCATTTGCTGCTTTTTCTTCAATTTCCTGCTTTGAGACACCATCAAAAGCCGTCTGTAAGTCTTGCGCATAATCAGTGCGTTTGAACGTATTAGGATACGGCTGTTTACCTGAAGCACTGATATCATCTAGCTTGGCTTGCAGTTGTGCGATTAGCTCGTTAGCATCTTCTACGACTGGGGTTTGATCTTGGTTCTGATTATTGTGCTTTGACATAACACTCTCAATATTTTTAGGTAATTAAATGGATAAACGAAAACAGAAAAATTAAATCAATACTTATTATTATAAGAACAGACATGGTGATAAAAACGATAAAACTGTTGGTGCTTTTAAAGACTAGCTACTAGTCATTGCCACCGATACTGGCCATCAAATCAGCCTGATGCTCACGTAATAGTGCATCAAGAATCTCATCCAAGTCGCCTTCCATAATGGAGTCGAGTTTGTATAAGGTAAGGTTGATACGGTGATCGGTCATACGACCTTGTGGAAAATTATAGGTACGGATACGCTCAGAGCGATCGCCACTACCGACCAAGTCACGACGTATAGAGTCCGCCACATCGACCTGTGCTTGCACTTTGGCTTGTTGAATTTTAGAGACCAGCATTTTCATAGCATGCGCACGGTTTTTGTGTTGGCTACGCTCTTGCTGACACTCTACCACGGTACCTGTCGGAATGTGTGTCAAACGTACGGCAGAGTCAGTCGTGTTCACGTGCTGACCACCAGCGCCGCTTGAGCGGAAAGTATCCATTTTGATATCAGCAGGATTGATATCGACGGTATCATCAATCTCAACTTCCGGCATGACCGCAACCGTACAAGCTGACGTATGCACACGACCTTGGCTCTCGGTTTCAGGAACACGCTGTACGCGGTGAGCGCCTGATTCAAACTTTAGACGACCATATACACTATTGCCAGATACACGAGTGATGATTTCTTTATAACCGCCATGCTCACCTTCATTTGCAGAGAGCACTTCTAGTGTCCAGCCTTGGCTCTGCGCGTATTTTTGGTACATACGGAACAAGTCACCAGAGAAAATCGCTGCTTCATCGCCACCTGTCCCTGCACGAATCTCTAAAAATGCTGGTACTTTATCGTTAGGATCTTTTGGTAGCATCATCAGATTAAGCGCTTCTTCCATCTCTACGATGGTATCACGCGCACTCTCAATCTCATCGATCATCATCTCTTTCATGTCAGGATCTGTTGCATCGGCTAGCATCGCTTCTGCATCAGCCTGATCCGTTTCTGCACCCACGTAGTTTTGCCACAGCGTCGTGATCTCCATCAAGTCGCTGTGCTCAACAGACAATTCACGGAACTTATTATTATCACTAATGACACTAGGATCTGATAATAAAGCGGTGACCTCTTCATAACGGTCTACCATCTGGTCTAAACGCAGGCGTAAGGATTCTTTCATAAAAGGACTTTTAATTGGATAAGAGGAATAAGCCCGTGATTATAGCAAATTTTTTGGGGTAAATTAAAACCTCTAATCATTCTTGTTGATATTGTCGGTAATCTCGATGTTATCTTCTCCAACATCTCTGTTTATATTTAGATGTCACAGCTTAATTTCAATAGCAAAAACAACAGACAAAAAAATAGCTAAGAATATTCTTAGCTATTTTTATCAAAACAAGTAGTCAAAGTATTAGACCTTGCGAACTAAGACCGATCCAATAGAGTAACCTGCACCAAATGAGCAAATAACGCCCAGATCGCCTGATACTAAGTCATCTTTGTGGCGATGGAATACAATCATAGGACTCGCTGAGCTGGTATTGGCAAATTCAGCAATAACACTCGGAGCAATCGATTTATCGGCATCTTTACCAACCACGGTACGTAGAATCAAATCCAACATATTGGCATTGGCTTGATGCAACCACATCATCTTAACATCAGATGTTGGGATGTCGTTTTCTTGCAAGTGCTCAGTGATAATCTCTGACACTTTCGGACAGACTTCACGGAATACTTTACGACCGTTTTGCAAAAACAGCTTGTCAGTGACCGGTGCTTTGATATCTGGATACATTTCAGTCTGTGCTGCTAGATACTCTGAGCGATCCATAAAGCCATATTCGTTTTTAATATTGGTCGAAAACTGAGTAAATAGCTTAGAGTTTAGAATCTCATAACCTTTTGGCGTATCTAATTCTTCAACGATAGAAGCAGTCGCTACATCACCGAAGATAAAGTGGCTGTCACGGTTGCGCCAGTTTAGATGCGCTGAGGTAATCTCAACGTTGACCACAGCAATACGCTTGGCCAAACCAGAGATGATAGAACCATGTGCTTGTGACAGACCAAACGTCGCCGCACTACACGCAACGTTCATATCATAAGCAAAGCCGCCAATCATACCAATTTCGTTTTGGATTTCGATGGCAACCGCAGGATAAGTACGTTGGAAGTTTGAGCAAGCAAGGATGATACCATCTAAGTCGTTGGCCTCAAGTCCAGCATCAGCCAAAGCGTCTCTCAGTGCTGCTGCACCCATTTCGGCCATGACTGACAACTCTTCGCCCAAGTTGCGGTAAGGGATAACTGGCGCCATGATTTCAGTATTTAAGATACCTTCTTTTTCCATCACATAACGTGATTTGATACCAGATACTTTTTCGATGAAGGCAGCTGAAGAAGGCTCAAGTGCCGTCACTGTCTCTGCAGCTATCTCTTCAGCATGTTCGGTATTATAGTTTTCAACATACTGGTTAAATGACTCAACTAGCTCTTCGTTACTAATGCTGTAAGGTGGGATATAAAGACCAGTGCCTGTGATACAAGTCGTCATGATAAGCTTCCTTGTCTACTACTGTGGTGCTTGGAATAAGCATAAAAGTGGAAAAATAATAGCCATTCAAATTCAGTGAATAACTGTAAACTTAAAATCAGTGTGTTTATTATGCCTGAATATTATAATTTTTCTAATACTTTGTTACAAATAATCTGTTTCTTGCCATAAATTAGCAAAGACTGCCGTCCTTTTGCGATAGCTACGTTATAATTGGTATCATTTTGGTCTGTACTATTCATCGAACTATCTTGATTATTCAGAATATTGATACGCGCTCATATTTAGGAATACTAATGGCAGAACTTCTCAACTGGTTATTTGGTCAATACGCTGACTACTCTACAATATTCATCATTCTTGAACTGATTGCCGTTGTCTTCGGCGTAGCAAGTGTCTTACTCGCCAGCAAAACCAATATTTTAGTCTTCCCTATCGGTCTGGTCAGCACTGCTATATTTGTGTACCTACTGTGGAAGTGGCAGCTGTTTGGCGATATGTTCATCAATGCTTACTATACCGTGATGAGCTTGTATGGCTGGATTAACTGGTCAAAGAATAAGAAAAACCAGTCTGTTGAGCACAAGCAGTCAAATGCCAATAATGTCCGTATTGAGCATTTGCATACAGGTGACATCCCGATACTATCTGCTTTGGCAGCAGGAACGATAGCTTTTGTAGGATTGGTTTATTACTTCCGTCCAGTGATTAATAATGGCTTCAGTTTCGATGGTGCGGTACTTGGAATCCATCTATTTACTTGGGTCGATTATACTGACATGCTCACTACTGCTTTATTTTTGATGGCAATGTGGCTCATGGCACGGCGCAAAATCGAGCATTGGATACTCTGGATCATCGCTGATGCGATATCGGTACCACTATACTTCTATAAAGGTTTTACTTTTACCGCGCTACAATATGTAGTCTTCACTCTTATCGCAATCTGGGCATACTATGAATGGCAACGACGCTACCGTGTACAACCTCGAGCAGCATACGCCTAAATCTGTCATCAACGTCGCGGTTTTAGGGGCAGAAAGTACGGGTAAGACGACCTTATGTCGTGATTTGGCCGAGCATTTTGATACTCCTTGGGTGTCAGAATACATGCGCACCTACTTACAGGCAAAGTGGGACGACGAGCAGCTGACTTGTACGTGGGAAGATCTGATCCCTATCGCACAGGGACAGGTTACACTAGAGAATACCTTGGCCAAACAAGTCGCTCAGTCGTCTAATGCCAGTCATTATTTGTTTTGCGATACCAGTTTGTTTGAGCTGATGGTTTATTCTTATTGGTATTATGGCGACTGCCCAACGGATCTTGAGCAAGCAGCGTTGGCGCATCACTATGATTTGATATTATTGACTGAGGTTGATACGCCATGGGTGGCTGATGACCTGCGAGACAGTCCACACCAACGCGATGAGATAAGCGACTATTTCGCCAGTCAATTAAGCAAGCATCAAAAACCATTTCAACGCATTAGTGGCGATAGAAAAGCGCGCGTTCAGCAAGTAGTAGCACAGCTCGCTAATATAGATAATATATCGCCTGACTAAAGCTAAATAGCTATACCCAAAAAATTATTCATATTTGTGTCTTTAAGACTTTCTTGTCTTTAAAACTTAAGAGATACCCATGCTAAAGAAGTTTGAGCTTTATTTAGAAAAAACCATATTTAATAGCCGCTGGATACTGGCACCTTTTTATCTAGGGTTGGTGTTAGGCATTATTTTATTATTTATTAAGTTTGTCCAAAAGCTATGGGACATGTTCGCTGACATTCTGACGGCCTCTGAAGCTAGTGTGATTGTAGATATATTGGTATTGGTTGATATCTCTCTGGTTGCCAGTTTACTGCTTATCATTATATTCAGTGGCTATGAGATCTTTGTCTCAAAAATCGATACTGGCACTCATGATGATCGTCCTAGCTGGATGGGCAAAGTGGACTTTTCGGGTCTAAAGCTCAAAGTCATCGGAGCGATCGTCGCTATCTCGGCAATTGACCTTTTGAAATCCTTTATGGATATATCTAGTGGAATGAGTGAACTTGATGCTGACAAGCTCATGTGGAAGGTCATTATTCATATGACCTTTGTATTGTCTGGCTTGTTATTCGCTATCATGGATAAAGTCGTTGGCGATACAAAAAAGCATTAAACACATTAATAATCGAAAAACAATTATCCGAAAATATCAACTTTTACCCTTTCACAGTTATTCCATATTTCCTGCACATCTTCTCTTCATGCCCTCTCTATGATGTCTTTTAAAACCACAGTCTGCTATCTCGGCAGCTGTGGACTAAAGACACTTAGGAGGCGACAACATGCAAAAAACATTATTGACTAAGTTATCCATCATTGTAGGACTTTGTATCGTTTTTTCGATTGGTCTCAGTATGATTAGCGACATCATATATGAGAGACAATACTACGCAGAGTCAGTGATAAAAGAAATCACCGAGCAGCACGTCAATCCACAAGAAGTCATTAATCCATTTATCGCCATCCCTACGACAGTCACACCAGCATGTCAGTCATCTGATACACCAAATGTAAAGAACAAATGCGAACCGTCATACTCGAAAATCGAGACGATATTTGCCTTTCAGACGCAGGCAGCACAGAACCTAAAAGTAAACACAGACACTTATAAACGCGGTATCTATAGTGCCACTAGTTATGAGGGTCAGCTGACATTCGACCAAAGTTATATGTCTGCAGACAAAACAGCAACCCTCCTTGGCAACGATTCAGAGTCAGTTACTACCTCTCTCAATACAGATAAAACGCCATTGGCCAAAACCATTACCCATTGGAATAAAGCAAAATTGATCATTCCTGTGTCTGATTTGCGCGGTGTCGCTACCTTGCCTACTGTCACAATTAATCAAAAGTCGATTGCAGCAAACTATCCGCAAATGCCAATGATAGAGAACTTAACCTATGTCGAAGTAGATATTCCTAAAGACGTATTGGAGCAATTGAGCAATCCTACTAGCCAGCAGAATAAAGATGGCTTGGCTACTACAGGCTCAATAAATAAAAATCTAGATAAATCAGAGGTAAATAGCCAGTTATCTAATCCTAAAGACAATCAAGCGCTCAATATTGTGATCGACTTGCCATTAGCTGGCATTAGTAATGTAACGACTGTCCCAACTGGGCAGAACTTTACTCTGTCTATGCACAGTGACTGGCAGACACCAAACTTCATCGGTAAAGCATTACCAAATACCAAGAGCATTACCGCTAAAGGATTTGATGCCAGTTGGCAAAATCAGTATTTAACCGTTGCAAATAATCAGTACCTCTCTCAATGTCTCAGCGTGCCTAACCATCAATGTACTGTCATAAGTGAATCAACGCTCAATATCGATAGTCATTCGTACAATCCTGATTCGCTTGAGGCATCAAGAGGTCTGACGACAGACAGTACAGCAGTAGCTGGTAGTAATCAAAGTGTTCTGCTAAACAGCTTTGGCGTTAGTTTTGCAAGCCCCAACGATGTCTATCTACAAACTGAAAGAGCCATGAAGTACGCCTTGCTATTAATTTTGGTATCTTTTGGCACTTTCTTTTTATTTGAAGTGCTCAAATCAAGTCGTATCCACCCTATTCAGTATCTGCTCGTCGGCTGCGCACTATTTGTCTTTTATGTCTTATTACTACCACTTGCAGAACAAATCGCATTTTGGCAAGCCTATATGGTAGCGGCCAGTGCTTGTGTTGGGCTTATTGGCTGGTATAGCTATTATGTATTTGGCGGTTTAAAACGGGCAGTAATCTTTACCGCGACACTTGCTGGGCTATATGCTGCGTTTTTCGGTATTTTAAGTACAGAAGATCTCAATCTATTACTGGGTGCGATATTCTGCTTTGTGATACTTGCCTGCGTGATGGTGATGACGCGCAAACTTGACTGGTATAAAGTGACATAAATAATGAGAGCCATGCGCTGTATAAAGCAAGTCAGACAAACTGTCAGTAAATGAGAGGTTTTTATCTGATAATTTGAAAAAAATTGGCTGCCTTAGCTTATTAACTGAGCTAAGGCAGCCAAGTAGTAATATTATTTGACGATATGATTGTTTAACGCTTTAGCCCAATTATTGCAATTATCCTCGCAGCGCGGGCAACACTGATTGGGGTCAGAGATTTCATCAACGTAACCGCAATACATACAAGCATAATAAACACCTGCTTCTACTTGCTCGACCGGTCGGTATTGCTTGGGGAAAAGCGGCATCCCGTAGTCTGTTTTTTCAGAGGTGTGCAATAAAATACTAAAATTGCCATCAGTCTCGAGCAAACCAGTACGCACTTGACCTAAATGCTCAACCCCTTGTTGGCGCATTTCAGCAAAAAACTCATCGTGTGACATTTCACCTTTTTTGATTTTATCAAGCACCAGCATGCCATCTTCTACAATATAAAGTGACTTGCCTTCTAACAGGTCTTCAAAAGGCTGAAATTTCATCATCGCCCAAGTACAAAGCCTATAGAGCGAAATGACGGTACCCATGATTAATACCGCTTGAATGATGGGCAGGTCTTCGGTGAACATGGGATCACCTGCAATAGAACCTAGCGATAAAATGATGGTTAACTCAAAAATAGAGAGCTGACGGACACCGCGCTTACCAGTAAATCGTAAAAATGTGATAATCAATACAAACATGACAGTGACACGTATTAAGATTTCAAAGGCAAATAACCAAGTTGTGTCATGAATAAAAATACTTGCCCAATCCATACTATCGTTTCCTATTTATTTATCTGATTTATTGTGTTTAATGAATGTTGTTCTAAAGATTCATTTGATGCAAAGCACATCATCCCTATTTTTAGACCTTATCGTCAATACAACTATCGTTATTCTGATTTAAAAGAGACTTTTTGCCATAAGTACGACAAAATATCCTGTCTTGTGAAACGGCTATAGATTAGATTAATCAGTTATAAATCTATTATCTTTGCTAAGAATAAACGTTCGTTATAACAGCGTATCTTAAGACCTAAAACTAAAATCCTATGTTTGCCTGTTTTGTGCCATTTATTCATTGTAGGAATTACTTTTGAAAGCCACGATTTATACTATTATTGCGTTAATCGCCTTTGCTGCAAATTCTCTGTTTTGCCGAATGGCATTGGCGGAAGGCTACATCGATGCTTGGAGCTTTACCATCATCAGGCTAGTGAGTGCGACGGCCTGTCTAGGCATTATCATGGCTATACATGCTTACAGACTGCGACGCCAAACGTCTAATCATGACGAATCTACTGTCCACGCTATATTAAATGACAAAGGCAGTTGGTTAAGTAGTCTCAGCTTGGTGATTTATGCGCTGTGCTTTTCAATTGCGTATGTAGAGCTGGATACTGGCACTGGGGCATTGATTTTGTTTTCAGCGGTTCAGCTGACGATGATTGGCTGGGGTATCTACAAAAAGGAGCAATTAAGCGCGCTACAATGGTTAGCATTTGCCGTTGCAGTGGCAGGGTTCGTGTATTTGATGCTGCCATCAGCTGCCATACCATCACCATTGGCGGCAGCGTTAATGGCTATGAGCGGCATAGCTTGGGGAATATACAGTATACGAGGCAAATCATGTGTCTCACCGCTGCGAGCGACAGGGTTCAACTTTGTGCGTAGTTTAGTCGCTGTGCCTATACTATTACTGGTAGGTATGACGTATCTAGATGACTTAGGTTTGAAAAATATCAATTTGGATGGTATTACCATTGAAGGTGTACTACTCGCCTGTGCATCCGGAGCGATCGCCTCAGGGTTGGGCTATAGTATCTGGTATACAGCGATGCCACTATTGAAAAACACACAAGCCGCTATCGTTCAGCTATGTGTCCCTGTGATTGCTGCGTTGCTAGGTGTGGTGTTTTTATCTGAACAGCTGACTATGCCATTTATAGTTGCAAGCACAGTTATTTTGGGCGCGGTCTTAGTGTTTACCTTAAATAAAAAAGTACCGGTATAAAATAATGCTATTAACAACCTATCATTAGCTAAACTGCTCAGAAAAAGTTCCAGCTTATGATTCTACCAGACAACATAAAACGCCCCGACTCTTATAAATCGAGGCGTTTTATATTCGAGTTATTATTTTAATATTGCTAGTCTACGGTCAACAGTCGTTGAACAACAGCATTTAAGCAACAGTAACTTCTAGACGAGTATCGACATTGCCGCGAGTAGCATTAGAATACGGGCACACCTGATGCGTAGCTTCGATCAACTGCTGCGCTTGCGCTTCATCAATACCTGATACTTCTACAGACAGCTCTATCTCTAGGTTGTAGCTACCGTCAGCTTTCATACCGATACCTACTTGCGCAGAGGTTTTTGAAGCGGTAACAGGCAATTTCATGTGCTGTGCAGTCATGCTCAAAGCGCTATCAAAACAAGCCGCGTAACCCATGGCAAAAAGCTGTTCTGGATTCACGCCTTCTTTGTCTTGCTCTTGAAAAGATACCAAGTCAAATCCTAAAGAACCATCGTCTAATCCAGTATGGCCAGAACGTCCACCAGTAGCGGTTGCACGCGTTTTATAAAATATTTTCATGAGTAATTATTCCTTGTTTCATATTATTAGAGGTCGTACTTACGCTGTTGCGATGAGATTATTATAGAATCCTCTGCATTTATACGTTAGAACAAACCTCTATAACTCTTGCCTAATCCTACAAATATTTATACTATCAGGCAACTCTATAAAATAAGCACTCGTGATGAATCAAACGACTATTGACCAACTTTTAGCAGTACTACCTAGAAATAAAACCATCGAGTCCGCTGTTTCAGGCTTGTTCTTTTACTGCGCGGACAAACCAAGCAAAGCCGTAAGCTATATTCAAGAGCCAAGTATTTGTATTGTATTGCAGGGAGAACGCGAGATTTATTTGGGTGCTGACTGTCAAAGGTTTGACAATAGTAACTTGATGTTCTGTCCAGTTAATATACCGCTAAGTATGCATATTAAACATGCTTCGATAAAAAACCCTGTCATTGTTTTATCAATGAAATTAGATTTAGCCATGATTAGAGATGTATTAGCGCAGCTACCGACCACACAACCAATGGCAGGCAGCCATTTAGGGATAAAGTGGCACCTAGATGACACCATAATGGACGCGTTTGATCGATTGATACGCTTGCTTAATTATCCAAACGATATTGATTTTCTGTCTTCTTTAATTCAACAAGAAATATACTATCGCCTACTCTTGGCTGAGCAAGGCAACAAACTTAAGCAATTGGTCGTTAGCGGTAGCCATACACACCGCATTGCTCAAGCGACTGACTGGATAAAGGCACATCTAGATGAACCTATTATGGTTGAGAGCTTGGCTAGTAGATGCGGCATGAGTGTCTCAGGGTTTCATCAGCATTTTAAAGAAATAACCCAGCTGAGTCCGCTACAGTATCAAAAAAGCTTACGTTTAATGGAAGCCAGACGCTTAATCAAGATGCATGGAGCGCAAATATCACAAATAGCAATGCAAGTAGGCTACGAAAGCCCTAGTCAGTTTAGCCGAGAATATAAGCGGTTGTTTGGTTTGAGTCCAAGTAGTGAGTTGTAGTTGTAATTTTATTTTCTAATAGAATAAATTTAGTTTACTTAGGCTATTTACTATTATATTTACGAAAGCATTCCTTAAAAAACATCATTTTTAAATTGAATGATTTATGGAGCATTTTAAATAAATAGAAAAATTGGTTGACTCAACCATATATTCGTATTATAACATATAATATGTATTTAAAATAATGAATATATAGGAGCAGCTTTACTCTGCGTAAGATCAATGTGAAGCGATCAATAGAAAGCTTAGGGAGGAAATAACAATGATTCGTTTAAGCTACACTCTCAAATGTTGGGCACTTGGCATCACGTTTTTTACAGTGTTCTACTTTATGGTAGTCATGAGTGACCCTGGCTTTAGCAAGTACATTTACATGTTGGCTTTCAGCACTTTGCTATTCCCTATTGCTAAGCGTGCAGTCGATGTTATGACCGATTTTTTCGCACCAGATATTGAGCTGTTCAATGGATTGTTACCATCACTTTTAATCAATATTGTGATTTGGATGTTTACTCCATTTAT
Organism: Psychrobacter sp. Ps1; assembly: GCF_022129425.1. Classification (NCBI taxonomy): domain Bacteria; kingdom Pseudomonadati; phylum Pseudomonadota; class Gammaproteobacteria; order Moraxellales; family Moraxellaceae; genus Psychrobacter; species Psychrobacter sp. Ps1. The sequence goes on from NZ_JADQAN010000032.1 coordinate 15,864, forward strand.
CGTCGCATTAACTGTGATTGCTTATGTACTTTATAGCATGGGTGTACTGACAGAAAAGATTAGTCATTAAATACCAATCATTAAGTGTCAATTATCAAGTACCAATCATTAAGTGCTAGTCATTAGATACCAGTCGCTAATTATCAAACTGACCCCTGCCGTCAATCCCGTAGAATTAAACTTGGGAGATTTTAGTTACGCAGCTTGACGATAATAATCAAACC
>NZ_JADQAN010000033.1:0-14554 GCF_022129425.1 Psychrobacter sp. Ps1
TCAAATACTCAAATACTCAAATACTCAAATACTCAAATACTCAAATACTCAAATACTCAAATACTCAAATACTCAAATACTCAAATACTCAAATACTCAAATACTCAAATACTCAAATACTCAAATACTCAAATTTTAGGAGCTGTAATAATTCTTGTCAAACAAAAGTAATCTGTTATCAAAGTTCCTTTAACATATTCTATTTTTAGTAGTTTATTAGCTTGAATAGGGTCAAGAAAAATATTGATTACTTTTCAGGCTACGGTATTTTCGCCGAATCGTTTTACAAACGAATCATCATTGGAACGATAATATTGAGACTAGCTTGAGCTTGATTATCAAGGCAGACTTTCCTGCGTATAGCAGGGTTCGTCTAACTATTCAAACCATCTGCTTCATCTTTAAAGGTCTCTACAACGATAGAGAAAATATCGTCCCAAACCTCATCATTTGCCAAAAACGGATAATCCTTCAGTAGCTTATTACTTTTAGCACCCTTATTTTGTAGCATGCTGCGAATGATTCTATCGGCATAGCTGTTGGGCATCTCAACAATCTCTTTTATCGCCAGTCGTGCATGGTCATGCTTTCTTAGGTACTGTGACTCGTTATGCATCTCTTTTTCAATAACATGAGCAATCAGTCCTGATAAGTACTGAACGTGAGGCGTTAGATCCATGAAGCGCCATGCAGGTTGAATCAGGTGAGTATTTCCAAAATTTAAGTTTGAGCGAATACCATCAGGGTAGGTAACTGCCTGTTTATCAAAGCTGTAATGATCACGGATTTGCTTCATGAGCGGCACAGAGACACGGTCTAAAATCTTATCATAGGCATGCCGGTCTGAGGGATGCTCGGCAATGGCTTGTGATATAGGTAGGATAATCGGCTCATGAATGACCTGGTCTCGCCTGAGGACGTCATTAATTAAAAAGCGATGTACACGGCCATTGCCATCCGCCAGCGGATGAATATATACAAAGGCAAAGGAGGCAACCGCACTACGCATCAGTGCTGATTGTCCCTCAGTCTTTTCCATAAATACCTGTAATCCTTCTAACTTATCAGCAATGTCATCAGCTGGTGGAGCAATATAATGCACAATTTCTTTAAAGCCATTGACCTGAGTATGCGACACAAAAACTGGTGATTGACGGACACCATACTGCTGGATAACCGTTTTGCTACCGAGTATCTCTTGTTGCAACTCTGCTAGTGATTCAGGATCAAGCGGAATGTCACCGGTGCCGGTACGCCGTGCCATCACATCGGCAAAACGTTCAATGCGTTTTAACTCTTTTCCCTCACCTTCTATAGTAAAGCTGGCTTTACTCTCTCGTAGGGTCATCCATACGGAGGCGCGCATCAGTAAGTCTTGCCCAAATTCATCGTTAAGTTTGTCAACCATTGTGGCAATATCGAGTGCAGCTGCTTGCGTAAAGGCCTCTGTTTTTACCAGCATCGGACAGAAATGACGGGTTCCTGCTAGATTGTCATTGATACGCCAGCGAGCGTTCTTGATGACCTGCGAAGGACTTGAAGTAACCAACTTCTTGGTATCCAAAGCATCCACATAGTTACCGCCTATATTACTCGGTACCTCTAAATGCTTATCCATGAGCCACTCATACAAGAAAGCCATTCTACGGGCATAGCTGCCTGTCGGCTCAGCGTTTACCCATGCTTGCACGTCATTTGCCCCTATCTGCTCAAATAGACGAACCAGTAACTCTAAATTCAGTACTTCATGACGCATGTGAAACTGTAAGTGCGCAATGATAGTGTCCAGTGGACGTGCGGTTTCCTGATAAGCGTTATGAATGACGTCACCGTCTTTATAGGTTTGTCTGCGCCCACCGATACTACTGCTGACATATAAAGGCGAAACCAGCTCTATGCTGGCATAACGGACAAGCCATGCTGCGCCAATAGGATCTGAGATAGGGGTATTCATCATGAGTGGCTCAAGCGATTATAGATAAGCCATTTTGCGCAAAAACAATTATGAATGCAATATAATGATTATTATAAAGCCTTATTGCATTAAAACGATTTTCTTATGACGTTGCGATGCCTTTAAATCAAGACCAAAGGTCACGTTGAGTCGATATTTAAAATACCTCAGCTATTGACCTGCTTTAAGACACGATAAACGGTAGCTACGCCAACACCAACCGCCTTAGCGATCTCTTCTTTTGTCATATTGTTTTGACTAGCCAATGCTTTAATACGATTGTGTTTTGCGGTATTGGCTTTCTTACCAGTGGGTTTATAGCCACTGTTGGCCAATCCTTGTTTAATGCGCTCTCTACGCTTGTCATTATCAAGCTTTGCCATGGTCGCTAATAAATCGATCAGCATATCGTTAATCACTTTTAGGATCTCACCTGTCATACCGTCACTCATCGTATGTGTGGTTGGTAGATCAGCCACCACCAATCGTAAGCCCTTATCTTTAATACGCTGCTTTAGAATCGAAAAATCATCTTGAGATAGTCTGCTTAATCTATCCACGCTTTCAACCAATAAAATATCGCCTTGCTCGGCGTCCTTTAGCAACTTAGCTAAGATTGGTCTATCGAGCTTTGTACCACTGAAGTGCTCAACGTAATCAACATAGCTATCACCATAGCGGCTACTGAAGGCAACCAAATCTATTAATGCTCTAGTAGCGTCTTGATCCTTAGTGCTGGCTCTCACATAAATACGAACGGTCATAATACCTCTTTGTATCAGTTAGACTTAATAATTGATGTTCATTGATAATAGCAAGATATTACTATCATTTAATATCAAATAAAAGTCAAATGATAGATAGGTTATCGTTTAGAAGTTTTATGTTTTGGGTATAGCCTAATGATAGGCTGACTAAAGTGGTTTTACCACCTTAGTCTATTCTAGGTAGGCTATTAGCTCTATTATCGCTTTGAATATCTGATTTCACTGGAGCATAATCTATTTCTATTCATTTACTAATGCACTATAACCAAGATAGTTTATTCCTACTAAAGTTAATAATATCAACTGAGTAATAAAGAAGAGTATAACTACGCTAATGAAGAAATATACAGCAATCGGAATGTATTCAAAGTTAGATAGAAGGAAAAAATCTTTGATCACCTCTATAGAAAATAAGAACCCTTAGATTAACATACCAAGTGCAACGCTAAATAATATTATAGAACACCTGACTAGGAGTCTTGAAATCTAACCGTTTTCTTGGTCTGTTATTTAGTTTATTCTCAATCATTTGAATCTCTTGATCAGAGACTTGTCTAAAATCACAGCCTTTAGGTAAGAACTCTCTGATCAAGCCATTAGTATTTTCATTCGTACCTCGTTGCCAAGACGCATAAGCATCAGCAAAGAAGAATGGACTAAAGAGTTTTTGCCTCACTTTTTTGTGATCTGCGAACTCTTTACCATTGTCAGAGGTAATCGTTTTGACCTGTATTTTTACTGGGGTTAAAAGATCTATCATCGCCTCTGACACTTGTGATGCACTCTTTTTAAGCACACGTTTCATCTTAAGCAGTCCTGTACGGCGCTCAACGATCGTCACAATCGCTTGCTTGTGATGCTGACTGATAATCGTATCCGCCTCCCAGTCTCCAATCCGCGTGCGCGCATCAACTATGGAGGGGCGCTTATGGATTGAGACTCTGTCATTGATACGGCCTCGGGTCTCAGTAGTTAGTGGCTTACGATAAGGTTTGGCTTTACGTCTAAGACACTGCCATAACGTGCCACCTTTACTCTTGTCACTCCAGATATAGCGATAGATGCTCACGTGACTAATGCCACAATGAAACCCGGCTATCTGCTGGGGACTCCAGCTGTCTTTAAGCTTGTTTGTGACCCAATCCCATACGTCAGTGATGATAGTGAAAGCATTGTTTGATCGTCTTGCACGAGCTTTGTTATCGGCATAATGAGCTCGGTAACCTCGCAGGCTTTTATTACGCTTAAGCTCTCTTGATATAGTACTAGGACTTCTGCCTAATGCATCAGCTATAAATTTAATACTATGTTTCGCACCTTTAAGGGCATAAATCTGATATCGTTCACCTAGGCTTAGATGTGTATAGTTCATGGTTACAATCTCACTTTGGTCGGTGGATATAAACTTTGATGCTAGCGCATCTAGGTCTTTTTTTCACCTCGCATTTGGTATTGCACTTCATGTGTTAATCTAAGATTTAATCGAAACCTTTCATAATCTTGTTAACACTGCAGCAGCTAATGGTCTCTATCTAAAACAGTAGCTATATTCTCAAAACTATGTGGAGTAAGGTCCTAAGAACCTTACTCCATTAAAATGGATGAGATGAGAAGGCGCATCTGCTACCCATACCTCTGTTTCCCATGCGATTTCGCCAAGATAACGACCCATAAGAGCTCTATTTGGAAAAGCTGTCACATAAACTAGCCCAGCAGTTGATTCTGAAAATAATTTAGAAAGCTCTTCATATCGTTTCCCGTCAACAGGTCCATGGCTAGTGACAGACTCAACTAATAATAGCCAGTTTTTTTCAGTGTAGTGTAATACTACGTCAGGCATTTTACCGTGTGAACCTACATCCACATTTAACCCCTTCAGTAGTTCTTCGTCAAAATACCCCCACTTTTTCTCCGTATCACCGGCATAAATTAAGATGCTGTTCGGTGCAAAACGTTCTGCAAAATCTTCGATAATATTTTTAATAAGCTCGCTATGAATACCAGGACTCAAGGTGATTTCTTTACCTTCTGCAATCCTTACAGGAATGCGATTTTGCTTACGCTCTTTAGCATAACGCTCAATAAGCGATGTACGATCAACTAAATAGCGCTTTAAGTGGCTGGGCCATTCTGTAGTCCCGTAAGTACGAAGCAGAGTCAATACGTGAGGTTCAATTTGGTAAGCAGCTTTCGGACTATTGACAGGTCGGTCTGGTTTGTCTGGGTTATAAAGTGCTATACCTGCATCACAAAATTGATGCATAGTTTGGCGACGAAATGTTTCTCTAGAATTGGGAGCATAAAATTTATCGTATTCAGCATATGCCCAATTCATCATGGGTGTGATACCCATAAGTGGGCATTCTGCTTGTGACCATGGTTTTTCTGGTATCAGGTTTAAAAGAGCTAATAAACATAAGGCGGAGCGCTCATTCTGCTGTTGAGAGGGTAAACCTAACGCAGCTATTATTTCCTGGGCATCTTCAAGGTGAACGTTTTTATCTTCCATTAAGTTAAGTCCATAAATTGAGCGTCAATATCTTCTTGTGTGATTATTTCTTGTTTCAAAGACCATTGGCCAAGCTTAATTAAGTTTTCACGGCTGGGATACTTCATCCGCTTGAGGTCTGTTGCGTTGACCTGAGTATGGCCACTAAAACGTCTAAAATGCTCATCTACTGCTGTAGTGTTCAGGTATACCATAAGTCCACTTGCTAATGCCGAGGGTAAGCCGTTTTTATTGTCGTGGAATACGTTTAAATGATTTTCAAACCCTAGCATTGTATATTCGCTAAAATCAGTAGGGGTTATCAAATTTGCAACCACACGACGTCTTTCCTCCTTCGATGAAAAACGTTTCACTACACAGTAAAACCCGTTCGGGTAAAGCCATTTCCCCGTATTGTTATTGACTATAATCGCATTAGATTTTTTAAAGTTGGGTATAGGCCAAGTAGTTTTATATGCCTTCAAGTGAGCGGGATAAATCAATGGCACCGCGTCTTCTTCAGGCATGTCTCGTAGATACTCTTTCAATCGGAAATCAACTACTGGACCAGTTGATAGTTTTACACCAATTTCAGTCATTGAATAAAGTACAGCAGATGATAGTTCGATTGCACTTTTATCGGTCGTAGTTTGCACGTGAATAAACCGTTCTGGATCATCTGGGAAGACTATGCGTTCAAAAGGGATTTCACAGTTAGTTAGGTCAGAAAAGCTATCGTCAGTAGATGTTGAAATCGTAACAGGGCCTTGCTCTCCATCGCGCTCTAAACAAATAATTATATTCTCTTGTAATACCTGATCATCACTAAAAGTTTTGCTGCGCGATTCAAACAGGTGCATCTGACGAATCGATGCCCGTTCAAGAATGAAATCACGGAAAGGACGATAGTAAGGCCCGTTGCAAAAACTGCGAGGAATAATAGCTACAATTTGTCCGCCTGGAGCCATTTCTCCTAGCGCTAATGCTATGAAAGCAGAATATAAATTGACTGTTTCGATACCAACATTACTTAAAGCTAGACGATGTTTGGATTTACTATTAATTTTTTTATAAGGTGGATTTAGGATTGCATGAGTATACCCACGATTTTGCAAACCCTTGTTTGTCGCCAGTTGGATATAATCGTCAGTGATAATACTAGTTGTCACATCCGCATAAGAGTTCAAATGCTGCTTAAGATGACTCTGCAACTCATCATCAACCTCATAAGCGGTTACTTGAACGGAATTGAAGCCAAACTCGTCATCTACCCAACGGTCCAAAAAGGCACAACTCAAAGCACCTACACCTGCACCTGCATCCAAAAGGTGACAATCTTTTAAGTCGCTAGGAGGAAAAAGTGAGGCCATAAAGCGGGCTACACTTGAAGGCGTCATGAATTGGCCTAGCTCAGCTTTATGTTCTCGAGTAGTACCATGTGTCAATTTACGGCGCACACTATCTGCAGTGTCTAACTGTTGGAGCATATTAGATCCATTTATTTATCATTAGGCCATACGTAGGTATAACCTATACATTTACATTGGTTCAAATTTAATAAATATACTAACACTTTTGAGCCTATCTTCTATAGTGAAAGGGGCCTAAAGTGACATGATGGTGTACTTGGTTTACATGAAACTGAACTGCCCATTATTATTGGATACTCCACATTTCCCAATTAGTTATCTAATCAATATTAACTTGACAACGAGTAATATATTTTTTTGAGTATTTGAGTATTTGAGTATTTGAGTATTTGAGTATTAAGCCACTTCTTTAGCTACAACAGCTATCAGTTGACGTGAGCACTTAGCTGTAACTTGTATTTCAGAATAGCTATGTCCGAATTTTAGGAGACTAGCGATAATATTACGCTTCTCGGTATCTTTCCTACGTCCTAAATATTTACCTTCTGTCTTAGCACGAGCAATACCTTGCATCTGACGGTTACGTCGATCTTCATAATCCTTTCTAGCAATAGCAGCGAGCATATCAAGCATCATTGAATTAATGGCCTGCAATACGCTGCTCATAAATTCAGTGCTGCTCTCAGATTGAAGCGCAATATATGATGTCGGTAGCTCTTTTGATACGACTGCCAGCTTTTTTTCTGATAGCATTCTTTTAAGAATATCCCAATCAGCTTGGTTCAAACGTGCCAAGCGGTCAATCTGCTCAACCAAAATTATATTGCCTTCATGGGCGTCATCAATCAGTTACATTAACTGTGGACGTATTAAAGTTGCGCCTGACTCGTTTTCAACATAGAAGGCGGCAATTTTGTGACCATGATCAGTAGCAAACTGTATAAGCTCATTTTTGGCACGCTTGGCATCTTATTCTTTGATAAACGCTCTTAGATAAGCTCTAATAAACATAAATACCTAAAATAGTCTGTTATAAGTGGTTCCATTATACCAGTCTATTTTAAGTAGTCTATTAATAGGTTTGAAGGGTGAAATAGCTGGTTCCACTGGGGTATAGCCTATTTTTCGAAAAATCTAGTTAATTGGTCTTTTACTACATCAGAGTTTTCAGGAAGAAAAACCTTGTTAGGAAAAGCTTTTGATGCCTCGAGTATGAAGTAACCAGCTTCTAACCCATAAGCTTGCCAATCTTTCTCTAGGTAGCAAAACTCTATAGATTCAAACCAAACATCAATGAGTCTATCCAAGTCATAGTCACAATTAATATGATTTTCTAGTCCAACAGTACAGCCAACCATTCTACTTTTAAAGTCATGAAAGTGTATATTGCCTAGTTCAAATTTTTTAATAGCTTGCTGTATGTAATATATATGCTCATTATGTATATTATTCATTTTTTGTCGTCCGTATTAACTGTAACCAATACTGTGATTTACACTGTCAATCCCGTAGAAACTAACTTGAAAGCCTTGAATCATACCGCTCAATGATAATGACCTATGCCAACGATTTCGTAGTTATTAAATTTATGTCTAACACTAGCAGTTCGATGCCTGTATAGCGCACCGATCACGATTTAATACTATTTTTGGGCTTGTAAAGCTTATTAATCAATATAAGGTTAACTAAATAAATGGCTCATTTGGATTTACATGCTAAAGCAGAGATTGGCAAATCCTTAGCAGGGTTCGCACTAGGTGAAAAATTGCAAAGTTTTTTGCATTATGTCGATGAGAGTGTAGATGGCAATAAAGTTCCTTGGAATGTTGATTTGGTAAACAATAATGAAGGAGTCTTACTATATAAATGGGGTTCGTCATACGGTAACGGATACGCAATATTCTTTAAAAATCCTACACTAGAGCTTAGTTTTTCTGAACAAGGTACGCTTATCTTCATTGAAGTTGGTGAAGGTTATCAAGGCGAAATCTTTGATGGTGGTATCAAAATGGGCAGTCGTATCGGAGATATAGACCATGCGTTAGTTTTGGATGATACAGAAGATGCACACTATTTAGCAGATGATAAAGGACAGTTCATTGATGGAATATTCTTTTTCGCCGGTGGCGAAGAGGTGATAGATAATCCTGATGCTACTATTGGGGTAGTACGTGTCTATAATTATAACTTCAAGTGATAAATATTTGAGTATAGATACCATCATACTTAAATAATCTTGAGTAGCTCAAACAGTACACCATGAAGTACACTACAGTTATCACAATAATTCAAAACCTTGATACCATTAGCCTACAGCCCAAGTTTCGAGTCCTCACTAGGGTACCGCTATTGTTCTCACAATATAAGCAAACCTATCTCAATATTTTGTTGATCCATCAATACTTATCATTTCTAAATCTCAAGCTTCATAGTACAAAGAAGGTTAATAACTAGCCATCAATAACGCTACCTTAACCTCAAAATAATACTCCTCTTTGATAGTAATACTGACTTTACCTTTATGGGCATTAGCGATGGCCTGCACGATAGACAATCCCAATCCTGTACCTGCGTACTTATGACTAGTCTTATCATGACGATAGAATCGCTCGAATAATTTATCAGCCTCTTTCTGATCTAATGGTTTGTCTAAACGATTGGTCATCGTTATCCTTAACCGTTGCTGCTTTGAGGGTCGAACCTCGTCTTTAGTCACATTAAGTGAGGTGGTTGAGGTGAGGATGGTAGCGGATATCATGATAGTACTATCACTAGCTGCATAATAAATGGCATTTGATATCAGGTTGGCAAACAGCCGTTGCAATAAGCCTTCATCACCCAACACCATTTCAAAATCACCTGATTTCTCAAAAGTTATCCCTCGATCTTCTGCAATCATTTCATAGTAATCAACAAGCTTGGTGATTAAACTATCCGTATCCACGTGACTGATTTGCGAATCACTTAATCCTTTCTGGGTTTTTGCCAGTAGCAGCATATTGTTAATCATGGCGGATAACTGCTCTAACGTATCATGCTGATGATGTAGCTGCTCAATGTATTCGTCGCCTTCTCTTGGCTTAGTTAACATGACCTGCGTTTGTGTACTCAGCGTCGCTATTGGCGTACGTAGCTCATGAGCGATATTGTCTGAAAACCGTGATAATGATTCAAAGTTACTTTCAAGCTTGACCATCATCGAATTATAAGACTCTGCTAGTGGTCGCAGCTCTAACGGCATATCGCCAACCGACACTCTTTCGTCTAACCTTTGCAGGTTTATGCCTTTCATTTTTTGGACGATAGTGGCCAGAGGCGCAAACCCCCAATACACACTTAATGCCGCTACTGAAACCAACAGCAAGGTGATGGCTGTGAGTATCAAGCTCAGCTGGCGATTAAACTGGATAAGATATTGATGATGCACATTGGTAGGTAGGGCAATAAACGCCAAAATCTCTTGATTTGGAATAATAATGGCTCGGTAATGCCTATTGTTTATCTTGATCATAAACTGCTGATCGTGATGTTCCTGCCATAGTGATAACAAGCTAAAATCGGCTGGCAAATTATGAATGAAACTACTGGGGTCACTGGATAATAACTTGCCTTTTTTATCTGCTACTAAGGTTTTTAAATCATAATCCAGCCAAGAGGAATGCAAGTGATTGTCATCAATGAGTGATTGGGACTTTGACACTGTGAATGGTTCTATGGGCTCGTTAACACTAACCATGCGTTTACGCAGATTAAAAGCCGCATGGGTGATAATCTCTGAGTCCATTTGCTCAAAGTGTCCACTCACAGAGCGCTGCACCCACGCATAGATGATGACCTGAGAGATAATAACGAAGACTGTCAATAAGGAAATCGTTCGCCATAGCAGTGACCAGCGCCGGTTTCTGAGTGTATGGTTCATGCTATTTAGAATCGTCTCCGTCCGCATCACTTTGGACCTCAGTAGCCATCGCCTCTAAGCGATAGCCCATTCCACGCACAGTATGAATGAGCTTTGCCTCATGACCATCGTCTATTTTTATACGCAGACGCCTTATCGCCACATCAATCACATTGGTATCGTTATCAAAATTCACATCCCATACTTGGGAGGCGATCACGGTACGTGGTAGCACTTCACCTCGGCGCTCTAATAAAAACTGTAGTAAGGAAAACTCTTTTGCCGTGAGCTTAATAGGCTTGCTGCCTCTATGTACCGTGCGCTTGGCAACATCCATCTTGAGATCTGCTATTTGCAGGATCGTACTTTGATAATCGGCTTGATTGGCGCGTCGTAACAGACTCTTTATTCTGACGATCAATTCTGCAAACGCAAAAGGCTTAGTCAAATAATCATCGCCTCCAATCTCAATCCCTTTTATTTTATCGCTTAAGTCATCTTTTGCCGTTAGAAAGAGCACAGGTGTTTGCTTACCCGCTGCTCGGTAATTGCGCACCAGCTCAAATCCACTAACATCAGGCAGCATCACATCCATTAGGATCACGCTAAACTCTTCTGTCATCAATGCATGATAGCCATCTAGGCCTGTTAGGTGATGATCAACAATAAAACCAGTTTCCGTTAAGCCTTTTTTTATATACTCGCCTAGTTTCAACTCATCTTCTACCAGTAGTATTTTCATAGTAACCCCTCAATACGATTATGATTATTTGACATCCTAATCAATATAGATGACAAAAACGTTTTGTAACTGACAAAAATGTCATGTGCTCGTAATCAGATTGTCAGTCTTCTTTTGCTAATCTATATGAATGAAACATAGTGGCTCGTTCCTAATATCTAGCAGCTATGAATTATTTTTACAGGTCATTAATTTAATGACCTAATAACTCAAACACCTAACAACTTACAAAAGAGGCTTTATATGAAAATTCACGGCTCATTCAAAAAAGTAGTACTGCTGTCGGTATCTGTACTTATCGGTATTACCACTGCTAACGCGCATACTACGGATCTAAGTACGTCCATCATCGATAACTGTGACGCTGTTACTGACTTTGCAAAAAACTTGGATCATAACGATGCTCAGATTTCTAGCGCCCAAATGAAAAGCTATATCGATGCTAGAGTGGCTTGTGAGGTCGAACACAAAGATCAACATCTACAGTCTGAAAAATACTTCATTAACCAATATGGTAGCGATAAGTAATATCAGCTCTGATGTCATACTAAAGGATTGATGACAATATTAAAAACCATAAATAGCAAGATGACAGAATTGTAATCTTGCTGTCATCTCTCTGTCAGAATCAATAAAGTATGCTTTAAAGTAACTTAATATTTTAAAGTTTTTCGACTTCATACCAAATAAAATAAGGATTTACCATGTCACTATTCAAATCAATACCACTGTCTAAATCAATCGTAGCAACAGCTATTGCATTAGTCGTTTCAACGTCAGCTTTGGCACATGACCCAAAAATGCATGCTGAAAAAGATCAGATGAACTGTGAAAAAATGGAAAAGCACATGCAAATGATGGGCAAAATGGATCATAGTAAAATGGATATGAAGGATCCTGCTATGAAAGCCATGATGACCAACATGAGCAAAATGAAAGCGATGTACCAAAAGCACTGTGTTACTAGTAAAAGTGATTCTTAGACATTGATCGTAGAAATTCAATATTATTGTTAGATGGTTTTGTCGAGCAGTAATTGGGTATTAACAAAAATGGATTTTTAGGACAAAACTATGAAGTTTTTACTAGGGATACTGCTTACTGTCTTTGTCGCTATTACAGGTATTTTTATTGTGGTGACTAGTGGCGTGATAAATATCGGTGCTGATCAAGCCCATAGTCCGCTGGTTTACAATTTTTTAGAAACGGCACGTACGCGTTCAATAGCAAATGCTAGTAAGGACATTGCTGTTCCAAACCTAGAAAAGACAGAAATGATCAGCTCGGGCGGGGCAGACTATAAAGATATGTGTGCAGGCTGTCACTTATCTCCTGGGGTAGAAAGTACTGATTTTAGTGCAAGTTTATATCCAAAGCCGCCCAATTTTACCAATACTGAATTGGTTGAACGCTATAAGACCGATGCCGGTGCTCAGCAAGCCTTTTGGGCCATTAAACACGGTATTATGGCATCAGGTATGCCAGCATGGGGCGCTTCGCACGATGATGATAGAATGTGGGCAATGGTCGCTTTTATCAGATCGTTACCTGAATTAAATGAAAACCAGTACACCATGCTAACGACTAGGATAGACGATGATATGTTGGGCATGTCATTTGATGGTGAGATGGATATGTCAGGTGATGGATCCGGAATGCAACATTGATTTTTCGTAAAAGATGCAGTGCTTAATAGTGCTTCCTTTTGCGATTTGAGTTTTAAGCTTTACCAGTACTACTTTGGTCAGTGTTACGGCTTTAATTTTTATAAATGTGATCGTCAGACAGACGCTCAGGAGTGGTTTTATGAGACGCTATACTAATAGATTTATTAATGAACATAATCTGATATCTGGCCGTGTGCTCTCAGCGATTGTGGTATTGCCATTATCGTTAACGATAGCCGCTTGTAGTCAACCTAACGCGACTACTGCTGACTCAAAACCAGCGACTGAGCCAACTACCGCTACGCAAAAAACCGCTCTAGTAGAGCAACCACAAGCCGAAATAATACCTGTCAGTGCTCATTCAGATACCCAATCAACTATTTTGCGAAATGTGTCAGCCACCGTCTATAAAGATGCCAATTGTGGTTGCTGTAAAGAGTGGGTCGGCCACGCAGAAGACAATGGGTTAAGCGCAGCTGTCCATGATGTTGCCGACGTGTCTTTGTTTAAAGATCGTTATGGCGTACCACAGCAAATGCGCTCTTGCCATACTACCGTTACTACCGATGGCTTTGTCTTTGAAGGCCATGTCCCTGCCAAATATATGGCGCAGTTTCTAAAGAATCCGCCAAGTGATGCCATTGGTCTTGCAGTACCTGGTATGCCAGTTGGTAGCCCTGGTATGGAATATCAAGATAAATTTATGCCATATAAAGTGATGCAGCTTAACAAAGATGGCTCAACAGCCATTTATGCAACCATTGACTCACCGCAGCAGCAAATCTAGTTTGATTAACACTTTACATAGCTCATTCTGTTCTATTAATGAGCCAACAGTTATATGAACTCAACTCCCATTTCACGGATTAAGTTAGGTAAATTATTATGAACAAGAATATGTTCAATCGCAGGCGTTTCTTAACAGGATCTTCTACTTTGTTAGGGGCATCCATGCTATCTACGCTGCCGTCTATTGCCAATAGTGCGCTCGGTAAAGGTCAACAAAATATAGCCGTCAACAGTGATAAAGCTGACCATATCGTACCCATCCTAACCGGTACAGAGTTTGACTTATACGTCAGTAAACAGTCCGCTATTGTGAACGGTAAAAAGAGCATGGCGACACTCATCAATGACTCGCTGCCAGCGCCAACGCTAAAGATGCGTGAAGGCGATACCGTAGTGATACGTGTTCATAATCAGATGGATGAATCAACCTCTATCCATTGGCATGGTTTGCTCGTTCCATTTGAGATGGACGGTGTGCCAGGTATTAGCTTTGATGGTATTCCTGCGAACAGTACCTTTACCTATACATTCAAACTGGTGCAATCAGGCACTTATTGGTATCACTCACACAGCGGGTTCCAAGAACAAACTGGTATGCTCGGCGCTATCGTTATTGAGCCTAAAGGTCGCGAACGTCATCCTATCGAAGAAGACCATGTAATCGTGCTGAGTGATTGGACGCACCGCGATCCGCATAATCTCTTGAAGCTTTTAAAGCAGCGTGCAGACTTTGACAATTATCATCTACCAGACTTCAAAAAGCTGCTGGCCGATATTGCAGCAACAAATCTAGAAGCTGCTCATGACAAGCGCAAAATGTGGAATCAGATGCGCATGATGCCGACAGATTTCACGGATTTGTCTGGTGAAAAAACCTTT
>NZ_JADQAN010000034.1:0-11500 GCF_022129425.1 Psychrobacter sp. Ps1
GTGCTTTGTACTCAACAAAAAACTTGGTAATCCGCCTCTTCAGTTTGATTTGCTTATTTCAAGTTGAGAGTGGGGTATAATTATCTAAACATACAGATGTACAGTGAAATTGTTATGTTTGGCTTTTGATGTCTTGCAACCGTCACGCTTATTTGTCAAACTAACGATGAGTGTCACACATTATGGAAGATGACTCTTATCGCTTACATGGGGCGCGTCATAGACGTTTATCCGTGTAGGTCATAATAATTAAAAGGGACCCAACACTATGACTCAGAAATCATTTCCTATCTCAGCCGAGTTTATGGCTGCTGCCAATACCACACCTGATAAGTACCTTACAGACTACCAGCAATCTATCGAATCACCCGAAGCAATTGATGCTTTTTGGGCGAAGCGTGCTGAGCTAATCGACTGGATAAAAAAACCAACCAAGGTCAGTAACGTCAATTATGACTTAGATGATTTTCGCATCAAATGGTTTGAAGATGGTGAGCTGAACATTTCAGTCAACTGTCTTGATCGTCACCTTGAAGAAAACCCATACAAGCCTGCTATCATTTGGGAAGGTGATCACCCTTCATTGCACAAAATTATTTCTTTTAAAGAATTGCACGAAGCTGTCTGCCGCTTAGGTAATTCATTGCGCAAGCTTGGCGTTGTAAAAGGTGACCGCGTAACGCTATATATGCCGATGATACCGGAAGCCATGGTAGCGATGCTGGCATGTGCGCGTATCGGTGCGGTACATTCAGTGGTGTTTGGTGGTTTTTCTGCCGAGAGTTTGGGTAATCGCTTGATAGACAGTCGCTCAAAAGTTGTTATTACCGCTGACGAAGGTTTACGCGGCGGCAAGCACACACCGCTCAAAGCCAATGTCGATCACGCACTCGACATGGATGGCACTGAGAGTGTCGAAAAAGTCATTGTCGTTCATCGTACGGGTAACTCTATACCGATGAGTGGGCGCCGTGATGTGTGGTATCACAATTTGGTCGATGGTCAATCAGAGATCTGCGAGCCTGAAGTTATGAATGCCGAAGACCCACTATTTTTATTATATACTTCTGGCTCGACTGGTAAGCCAAAAGGTGTAGTGCATACTACAGGCGGCTATATCACCTATGCTATCTCAACGTTCCGTGATGTTTTTGATATCAAAGAAGATGACGTCTACTGGTGTACAGCAGATGTGGGCTGGATTACTGGCCACACGTATTCAACCTATGCACCACTGGCCAATGGCACGACGACGGTAATGTTCGAAGGTGTGCCAGAGCATCCAACATGGGCACGTATCGGTCATATTATCGATAAGCATGACGTGACTATTTTATACACTGCACCGACAGCCATTCGCGCGATGATGAAAGAGGGCGATGCTTTTGTTCGAGAGTCGGATCGTTCTAGTTTGCGTCTGCTAGGTTCGGTCGGTGAGCCGATCAACCCAGAAGCGTGGGACTGGTACTACAATGTCGTCGGTGATGGTAAATGTCCTATCGTCGATACATGGTGGCAGACCGAGACTGGTGGCATCTTAATGGCACCAATACCAGGCACGGTCGATCTCAAACCGGGCGCGGCAATGACACCACTATATGGTGTCAAACCAGAAGTCGTTGATAGCGATGGTGCGATTTTAGAAGGCCCAGCAGAAGGCAATTTGGTGATCAGTAGCGGCTGGCCAGGGCAAATGCGTACTATCTACAATGACCATCCACGTTTCTTAAAGACTTACTTTAGCGATTATCCGGGTCACTATTTTACAGGTGATGGCGCTCAGCGTGACGAAGATGGGCATTACTGGATTACTGGTCGTGTCGACGATGTACTCAACGTGGCAGGGCATCGCTTGGGCACAGCAGAGATTGAAAGTGCCGTGGTTGCGCATCCTGCAACTGCTGAAGCTGCAATTGTTGGTATGCCGCATGAGATACGCGGTACAGGTATCTGTGCATTTATCATTCTAAAGTCAGGTGAAGAAAAAACTGACGATCTAAAAGCAGAACTAAAACGTCATGTGCGTGCCGAGATTGGACCAATTGCGACTTTGGATGCCATCTATATGGTTGATGCACTACCAAAAACGCGCTCAGGAAAAATCATGCGCCGTATCTTGCGTAACCTTGCAGCAGGTCAATATGTGGGACTGGGCGACCTATCTACGCTTGCCGATAGCTCAGTGATTAATGACTTGGTTGAAGAAGTCAAAGCGGGCCGCGGAGAGTAAGTTAGCCTGATAACGAACCTGCAGTATTAAGGATAGTTATTCAGTACTAGCCATTGATATTTGTATATTAAAGTTGAATAAAAGCCATGTTATCGAGAATAGCATGGCTTTTTTACGTAGACGATATTGATATTGGCGCATTTTGAAGGTTCAATAATGCTAATAAGATAACATCGCTACCATTTTAATTGAGGATTAATTGACGAGCCACTCGGTACTTACTAGGCTAACTAATTAATATAGTAGCGACTCATAAATACTTTATAAGGTCTACTGTCATTATGACTGATCATGCTTTGTGCTCAACTGTTCTATCTGACCCAAAAATTGCCATCATCGGTGGTGGCCTAACTGGATTGCTCACAGCAACACTATTAGAGCGCGCGTCAAACCAGACAGGCAATACCCCGCAAATCACTATCTTCGAAAAATCACGTAGTGTGGGCCGTTTAGCGACCCGCTATCGCAGCGATAGTGAGACTGGTAAAAACTGGCAATGGTCGTTCGGCGCACAGTTTTTTACTGCGAAAACTGCTGACTTTCAACAGTTTATCGCGCCTTGGTTGGATACAGGGTTGCTACAGCCGTGGTGTGCCGAAGTGGTTGAATTAACTCCTGCAAGTAACAATGAGCAGTCGCCTAATATCCAAAGCAAAGAGCAATGGGACGCGGTGCATGCACGCTATATCAGTAAACCAAAAATGACCAGTTGGGGCCGTGAATTGGCCGCCGCGCTCAAGCATACGACCATAATATTTAAGACCCGTGTCGCACCGCTCACTCAGTATTTGCAGTCTCAAAATCAGCAGCGGTCTCAGATCCAAATTTTTAATCAAAACAGCAAGCAAACTGAGCTATTTGACGAAACTGGAGCCAGTCTGGGCTGGTTTGATTGGGTTATTTGCACAGCGCCAAATGGTCAGGCGGTAGAGTTGATGGCAAATAGTAAGTTTAGTCAGCAAGACAAAATTACTAAACCACAAATGCAAGCCTGCTATACGCTGATGCTTGGTTGGGATGATGTGCAAAAACTACCTGAAACATTAAATGGCCAGCTAACACCGCAATGGGATGTCGCTTATTTAAATAGCGCTATTCTCGATAGAATATTTATTGAGCATCAAAAACCTGCCCATGGTGAGCTACTACCAAGTATCACCATTCATGCACGTAATGACTGGTCAGAAGCTCACGTCGATGACGATATGGAGTCAGTCGAAGAACAATTATTACAGGCGGCAAAACAAGCATTAAACTGGAACGAAGCTAGCGCACCTAGCCAAACAGACTGCCATCGTTGGCGTTATGCGGCAACTGTAGTGAACACAGATGCTGAAGAGCTAGGCATATTAATCGATGCAACCAAGCAATGGATCGTCAGTGGTGACTGGTGTGCGAAAGGTAATATTGAAAGCTGCTATCGAATAGCGAAGCAAACTGTTAAGGCAATCATGCAAACGCAACAAACGTAAAATCCATGCTCATTATTTTGCATTGTTTAGAACTGAGGCTTATTTCAAAGCTAGTGTTTAAGCGATATTTGGAAAGTATAAAACCCGACATTTAGCAAAACGTAAGCAAAAAAAAGCCCACAGAGGAGGTACTGTGGGCTGAGGAAAACGGGTCATGTATTAGCTACACAGGCCGTGGTCAAGAGTTGTTGTAATTATTGGTGCTCTCTACTGCTATTTATAAGGGTAATAATTATCAATACAATAGGTGGAGATATTTACTTAGCTATTAATATTTACTGATTTAAGTGTACAAGTGTTCTGGTACAGTCGCTATGATAGCGCAATTGAGTGCTGTCTGGCGGTTTTGGTTACAGTATATTACGTTGTAAAAATCCAAAAGACGCAAAGACTGGTATGAAGCACTGATATTTAGAGTAAGTAGCGCAGCTCTATGATGAAATCATTCATAAAGGCTTCCAATAATTTCAATACGTTATGTCGATAGGAGGTCATCTAGACAATCTTGATACCTTTCTTGATACCTTTGATAACTCAATCGCTGCAGAGATGGCATGACGCCTTGTCCGAAAAATGCTAAGCTATCTGCCATTATTATGTTCATATTAAACTGGGTTTGCCATGACTGACAGCACGCATTTGCATACGCAGGAAGAACCGCCAAGTTCGCAAAATACCAAAAGTATTTTTAACTTGCCTAACAACCTTACGATTGCGCGTATCTTGATGATTCCGCTATTTGTCGCGATTGCTTATTGGCCGCCAGCCATGGGTATTGGTATGCCTGCGATTTCAGACAATGTCATTGCGCGCGTTGGGATGAGCGAGTTTAGCGATAGTTTGTTGCGCCATTTATTATTGACCGGCGTCTTTATTATTGCCGCAATTACCGATTGGCTTGATGGGTATTTTGCTCGTAAACTTAATGTCATGTCAGCCTTTGGTCGCTTTTTGGACCCTGTTGCTGATAAATTGATGGTAGCTGTAGCGCTCATCGTCCTTGTACAGTGGCATCCCAATATCATTATGGCGATAGCGGCTATCGTCATTATCTCGCGTGAAATCGCAGTATCAGCGTTACGTGAGTGGATGGCAGAGTTGGGTAAAAGCACTAGCGTCGCGGTATCTTATGTGGGCAAACTAAAGACCACGTTTCAGATGGTAGCGATTACCGTACTACTGCTTAATTGGCAGTCGCTTGAAACCATCGGTTATGTATTAATGGTCGCCGCTGTGATACTTACCTTATGGTCGATGATGATCTATCTAAAAGCTGCTTGGCCTTATTTAAAGCAAAGCGGTTAACTCCATAAGACAAAAATAGTTAGCATAAAATTTAAACAATAAAAAACACCAGTCGCATTAGCCACTGGCGTTTTTGTTTTTGCTACTTATAAATCAGACAACTTATAGCGTCACTGAGTTGTTTTCACCCAAGTTAGTCGCTTTTCTGCCATCCATTACCGCAGCAGTGGTCATTTTAAACATGTTGACGACTGAGCTACCGCTTAACCAGTATTCGGCACCATGTGGGACGACTTTGATTAATTGGACATTTGGATCTTCTTTACCTTGCTCATAAAATGCATTGTAAATTGGCGACCATAGCTCATCTAGTTTCTCTTGGTCTTCGACCAATTCTGCTTTACCGTTAATTGAGACATAATCTTTTGAATCTTGACTGACATAGGCCAAGTTTACTTGTGGGTCTTTTTCAATATCTTTGATGGTCTCAGTGGTTTTATCACCAATAAACCAAATCTCTTTTGCGCCAATGCTCGTCTCGCTAGTGGTCATTGGGCAGGCATGTAAATGGCCTTCATGAGTACGAGTGGTCATCATGGCAAATTTCACTTCTTTTACCAGTTCTTGTACTTTATCGATATGGTCTTGTCTACTCATAATAAATTTCCTTTTTTATAGTGTTTTAATTGAGCTTATATAGCATTGTTTTAATTAGCCGAATTGAACAGTTGATTATTTATAGTAATTTTTCTTTAGGCTAGCTATGTTTAACTCTTAAATATATATGTAAAGGTTAAACGTCATCGTCGCCTTAACAACTGAGACTAGAATACCGAGTTGTCACCCTATATTTATATATGTTCCCAGTAATGCGATGTGAGTGTTTGTAAGGAATATGAAGGTTAGGTAAAAATTGTGACAGCGTAGGTTTGAGCGTTCTATTTTTCGATGAATAATTCAAAAACGACTTAAAAAGATACTTTTTTGAATTATCGATTAGTAAATAATAAGTAGTGATAGAACGCAACTTATCGGCAATTTATCTCGGTTTAGACCTGCTTATTACAGGTCTTCTTGTTATAATACCCAGACCATTTACTTAGCATGGCAGAGATGCCTTGATCTTACGGATTATGCCTTTATGATGACCATCGCCGGACAACCGTTTCTTACCGATTTTCAGACGCAGCAACTCATCAGTCAGTTTCAGCAAAAAACCGAGCTAAATGTCAGTCAAATAAGTACACAGCAAGTGTATGTGCTATCACGAGAGCTATCTGGTGATGAACATAAAAAAGCGCTAGATTTACTAGCGGTTGACCAGTCAGCAACGCTAAATGCGCCGCAAGACAACCAACTACAAGTCATCGTTGGGCCACGTTTTGGTACGATATCGCCATGGGCAAGTAAAGCAACCGATATCTTTAATAACTGTGAAATCGAGATCAATCGTGTTGAGCGTGTCGTTGTTTATACGTTAACCCTCGATAAAAAAATAGACGGTGAAGCAGGCGAAAAACTACCAGTAGACGCTGAGCAGTTATTGTTTGACCGTATGACTCAGAGCTTGGTTTATGACTTGAGCGATGTGAGCAAATTGTTTGACGATCAAGCGCCAGCCTCATTGAACCATATCGACGTGATCGGACAAGGTCAGTCAGCACTAGAGTCTGCCAATACAGAATTCGGCTTTGCGTTATCAAGTGAAGATATCGACTATCTGATGAATGCCTATGTCAATGAGTTGAAACGCAACCCAACTGACGTTGAGCTGATGATGTTTGCACAGGCCAACTCAGAGCATTGCCGTCATAAGATTTTCAATGCTCAGTGGACAGTTGATGGTGAAGTACAACCAAAATCACTGTTCCAAATGATTAAAAACACGTACCAGTCTAATCCACAAGGCATCTTGTCAGCGTATAAAGACAATGCTGCGGTCATGGCAGGGTCTGATGGCATGCGTTTTTATCCTATCCCGACCGACGCGATGGATGCCAATTCAATCCATCCTTACGACTTTCATCAAGAGAACATCGATATCTTAATGAAAGTTGAGACGCATAACCACCCAACAGCGATTGCCCCTTATTCTGGTGCGGCAACAGGTGCGGGCGGTGAGATTCGTGACGAAGGTGCGACTGGTCGTGGCGGTAAGCCAAAAGCGGGTCTAACAGGGTTCCATGTGTCACATCTGCATATCCCAGAGCTTAGCGAAAAGTGGGAGCAGTCAGGTCAATTGAGCACGCAGGATTATGGTACGCCAGATCGTATGGCTACCAGCCTTGAGATCATGACCGAAGCGCCATTAGGCTCAGCCAATTTCTCAAACGAATTTGGTCGTCCAAACCTATGCGGTTACTTCCGTAGTTTTCAGCTAGATACCTCTGCGGCAAAAGACGGTAGCGAGATGCGCGGCTATCACAAGCCAATCATGTTGGCAGGTGGTTACGGTAATATCAAACGCAACCTGATTGAAAAAAATGCCATCCAAAAAGGTGATTTGCTCATCGTCCTTGGTGGCCCTGCGATGCAAATCGGTCTGGGCGGCGGTGCCGCATCGTCGGTCGATAGTGGTGACCTTGATGAAGGCTTAGACTTTGCTTCAGTTCAGCGCGATAACGCTGAGATGGAGCGTCGTTGCCAAGAAGTCCTTGATCGCTGCTGGGCACTAGCGGGCGATGATGTCGATGTAAGTAATAACAGTAAAGACGGCAACCCAATTGTCTCACTACATGATGTAGGGGCAGGTGGTTTGTCTAACGCGATGCCAGAACTGGTCAATGACCATGAAATGGGCGCGCATCTGAACTTGCGTAAGATTCCATCGTTAGAAGCTGGCATGTCACCAATGGCTATCTGGTCAAACGAAGCGCAAGAGCGTTATGTGCTGGCGATTCGCCCAGAGAGCAAAGATCAGTTTGACGCCATCTGTGCCCGTGAGCGCTGCCCATATGCCATCTTGGGCGAGGCGACGGATATCCGTCAGCTAATCGTTGATGATGAGCTATTGGACGAGCAACCAGTCGATATGCCGATGCAAGTACTGCTCGGCGGTACACCAAAAATGCAGCGTAGCTTTGAGCGTACTGATAGCACGTTACCAGCATTAGAGCTTGGTGAAGTTAATCTAGCCGAGTCAATTACCGATGTATTGCGTCACCCAACTGTCGCTAGCAAATCATTCTTGATTAGCATTGGTGACCGTTCTATCACAGGTATGGTCGTGCGTGATCAGTATGTGGGTCGCTATCAAGTGCCTGTATCAGATTGTGCAGTGACGGCTTCTGGCTTAGTGGCATTAGATGGTCAGCCAATGACTGGCGAAGCAATGAGTGTCGGCGAGCGTACGCCTGTTGCACTTATCAGTCCAAAAGCCTCTGCGCGTCTAGCAGTCGGTGAGGCGATTACTAACATCGCTGGTGCGCGTATCGCTCAATTGTCTGATATCACGATGTCAGCGAACTGGATGGCAGCGTGTGGTGATGACGTAGAAGATGCTGCATTGTTCGATGCTGTACATGCCGTTGGTGAAGAGCTATGCCCAGCACTCGGTATCGCTATCCCTGTTGGTAAAGACTCCTTATCTATGCGTGCCAACTGGACTGATAACGAGAATGGTAAAAATCAAGACAAATCAGTCGTGTCGCCAATGAGCTTGGTCGTGACTGCGTTTGCCCCTGTCGTTGACGTAGCAAAAACGCTAACCCCTGAGCTAATCAATGGCGACAGCGCGTTCTATCGTATTGACTTGTCAAAAGGCAAGTTGCGTCTAGGCGGTTCGATCCTTGCGCAAACGCTTAGCCAACTAGGCAACGACTGCCCAGATTTAGCGCAGCCAAGTGATTTGGTCGACTTCTTTAACTTTATCCAAGCGGGTAATGAGCAAGGTGTCATCAGCGCTTATCACGATATCGGTGATGGCGGTCTATTAGCGACCATCGCAGAGATGCAGTTCACCAGCCGTCAGGGTATCAAGCTGTCATTAAATGACGATAACTTACTTGGTCAGCTGTTCAGTGAAGAGTTGGGTGCAGTTATCCAAGTATTGCCAGAAAACGTCGCAGCTTTAATGCAATTGGCAGAAGAGCTCAACGTCGCTGATATGCTCAGCCTCGTCGGTCAAAGCTCGGAAGAAGACAGCCTCCTTATCCAAACGCCAACGCTCATGGGTGATGACACCCTACGCTTTAGCCGTACTGAATTGCAGCAAGCGTGGACTCAGGTCAGCTATCAAATCGCGCGTCGCCGTGATAACCCAGCGTGCGTACAGCAAGAGTATGACTTGATTGCTGATGCGAGCCATAAAGGCCTGATCGCTGCGCCAAACTTTGATCTGAATCAAAAGGTTGAAGCGCCTTATGTAAATAGCCGTGCTGATTCTGATAACAGCACGCCAAGAGTTGCCATCTTGCGTGAGCAAGGCGTCAACGGTCAGACCGAGATGGCAGCAGGCTTTACTCAAGCGGGCTTTGAAGCGGTCGATGTGCACATGAGCGATTTACTTGAAGGCCGCATCAATTTGCGCGACTTTGATGGTCTGGTCGCTTGTGGCGGCTTTAGCTACGGTGATGTCCTCGGCGCAGGCTCGGGATGGGCCAACTCTATCTTGTTCCATGACGAATTGCGCATGCAGTTTGTACGCTTCTTTGCCCGTCCAGATACCTTTAGCTTGGGTGTCTGTAACGGTTGTCAGATGATGGCGCAGCTCAAAGACCTGATCCCAGGGGCGGAAAACTTCCCACGCTTCGTCGCTAACAAATCGGCGCGTTTTGAAGCGCGTACGGTCAATGTCAAAATCGAGCGTACCAAGTCGATCCTGTTCAAAGGCATGCAAGACAGCATCTTGCCAATCGCTGTGGCGCACGGTGAAGGCTATGCCACACTGGACAATACCGAGATCGACGGTATGGCAAACCACGGTCAGCTCGCCATGCGTTATGTCGATAGCCAAGGTCATCCAACCGAGACCTATCCGCTCAATCCCAACGGCTCTATCGGCGGTGTCACGGGTCTATGTAGCACCGATGGTCGCGTCACTATCATGATGCCGCATCCTGAGCGTAACCTAAAAGCGTATAACCACAGCTGGAAACCAGAAGCGTGGGATGAGGACGGTGCGTGGATGCGTATGTTCCGCAATGCCCGAGCTTGGTTGCGCTAAGATATAAGCTAAGTTCGTTTAGAGTATTGTTTTAGACGTAAAAAAGGTGGGCTTCGGCTCACCTTTTTTGTATTGTAATTTTAGATAATAATTAGTATCTACTGATTGGTGCTAACGGTAAAATTACGGACTTATAAATAAAATGATGATTAAAATTTCTTATAAAAAACTATCACTTTAACTAAACGAGAAATTATAAATGTTTGAAAAATCTTGGTGGAAAAGATATGCAATCAGAATAGCAGTACTAATGATAATAATTGTAGTAGGGATCTACTTTTTTAACTTTTTCAATATTACCTATTTCCCAAATTTTCTGAGTACTGAGCAAGAAGAGTGGGCATACTTCGGTTCTTATATAGGTGGAACATTAGGGGCACTTCTTGCCTTTATGTCACTTGTAATCTTGCTTGATACCTTTGACTTACAAAAAGAAGAACTAAACATTGCTGGTGAAGCTCTTAAGAAAAGTGCAAAATCCCATGAAAAACAAGTAGAGAATTATGAAGTGCAAAAATTTGAATCCACATTCTATTCTCTACTAGGTTTACATAATCAAACATTAAGAGAGTTAAATATAGATAATAAAAAGCTTAAATCTTGGTATGAGATTGATGAAAGGCTAGGTAGTTTAGATTCATTTAATAAGTTGGTTATCTCAGATATTTACCCAGAATGGAAAGAAAAGGAAGGAAATGACTTAAATATAGAGGTTTTAAAACTGATGCAAAAAAATGTTTTAAATGAGGTTGAGTTGTCTCAATATTTTAGAGTTTTATATCAGGTTTTGAAGTTTATAGCGAAGAATAATATAAATAATAAATCTAAAGTTTTCGACGTGGGCTATCTTAAAGATAAGAATGATTTGAGTGAAAATGATGAAAAAATGTATGCCAGTTTAGTAAGAAGTTTTGTACCAGTAAAGCTGTTACCTGTTTTAGCTATAAACTGTATTTGTGGAAAAGAAGGTTATCTGCATAACCTAGATAAATATCAAGCTTTAATAGAAAGATATAGTTTTTTGGAGCATATGCGTTTGAATGATTTAGAGATGAACTTAGGATCATTTTTAATACTGGACTCTTATAGTAAGGCGCTAGGTGATAAAGAGAAACAAGATATTAAAGATAAAGCTTTAGATATTCAGGCAGCTTATCCACAATACTTTGATAATAGTTTTTTTAAGGTAGGTGGATATTTAAAAATTTATTCTAAGCCTAATATCGAGCTTGAAGTCTAATAGCTTTTAGCAAGCGTAAGTGGGTTAAATATTGCGTAACCCACTATTTATGTATAAAAATAGCCCATTCTACGAGACCATCCCAGATTCTGTGTAACTGCCATTTAGATTAAATGCTTACTAATACGGTCATCAAACATAATCATAAA
>NZ_JADQAN010000035.1:0-11017 GCF_022129425.1 Psychrobacter sp. Ps1
TTCTTGGTCATGGTAAACTCCTCGTTGAGTCGTTAGTTTACCAAGTTTACTTGTACGGTTTCTTCAGCATAGCTCAATGTGTATATCAACTGACAATTATAGAGTACTAGCTCATTCTCCAAAACCTTCAATATTTGAAACTAGTCTTTTATCAAGACTTAAACAACACTTTAAATCGAATTACTTTTGAGGTTTTTTTCGGTTGGATTTAGCAGTATTATCAGTTATTTATATAGGCTGAAAAGTAGAAAACATGTATAAAATTTCTATAAAAAAACCGTCTATCCTATCACTGATAAACGGCTTTTTTGTTCATAAAGGACAGTGTTAAAATCTTATCTACCTGTTCAATTTAGTTTGCTCACTCTCATTTGTATTCGATAAATAATATGGAACTAATAAGTCGCTAGCTCAAGACCAATACCAGCACCAATATCGCTAGAGCGATTATCGAAATCAACTCCCCATACTCTAGTCTTCACTTTAGTCATAGGCTGCAACTGATGCTCCCAAGAGACGTCGATAGCAGTAAGCTTGTCAGTTCTTGGAAAGGCTTGGTTATCTGCCTCCCCAGTACGAGAGTCTAACTCTCCTGACTGATTGACTTTAGCGTGTTGTAGTTTGGCATGAATGAAGTTACGTCCGTCGAGCCATAATCGACCGCCGACCGCGACACTCTCAGTATCACCGCCTAGCGCATAGCCTAATGGGAAGCCTTGCTGATAATAGCCATCTGTATAAATACTATGGTCGTAAGAGATACCTCTTACCTCACCACTAGTACTGGTATCTGTATACTCCGCATACAGCTGGTAAGGTTTGCCGTAAGCAGCAGACGCATAATCAACACCGGCTAAATACATGTTTTTCGCTGGCAAGCCGCCTGCTTCATCTTCACCCACATATTGAGCATAAACGCCAGCAGGCACGTTGATTAGTGAGGCAAGCTGCACTTTGGCGTCGAAACCGCCCAGTTGATTCGCTGGATCACCGCCTTCACGACCACCATTGTCTTTAGTTCCCAAGATTGCATCGCCAAATGAGCCAATGCTATCCGGACGACCTTCACCGCCCCACATAAAGGTACGTGAAGCACCGACTTCTAACCATTCCCAAGGACTAGCCGTCAGCCTTGCGCCAAACAGCTTAGCATCAGGAATCGCCTCATAATCCTCTAGCTGACCGGCAAATAGCTGATACTGCCAAGGTCCAACCCACGATAAATATGGGGATGTCGGCACAGTTTGTTGATCACGCTGCATGGTAAAACCTGCGACCGGCAAACTTGCATCGCCTCGAATAAGGCTACCATCATGCCCAGGTCCCCACCACGTTGGAATTTTACCCGCTATCAACCACTGATTGGCTGCGGTGCCAGCAAGGTACGAGCCCTCAAAGCTAACATCTGAGCTATCATCGATAAGTTTGTCATTTTTTAAATTGGCTTGTAAATTAAACTCCCACTCTGCTTCGCTAAGCGACACGCCAACGCTTGCTTGCTGACCCGCAAGTTGATCATCAGCAAATTTTTGTGGTAGCTGTTCTCTATCGGTTTGTATATGCAGGGCAGCTGACCCTTTTACCACTGAGTCGCGGTTTTGATTCAATCGCGTTTGTACCGACTGTAGGATCTGCTGCTGCGCTGGCGTCTGGGCATTAGCTGTATTTAAAGCACGTTTGATCTCATTAGCTGTCAGCGGCCAAGTACTGGTGCTAATCTGCGCGACTCCTTGAGTATTCAGCCAGTCAAGATCTGCCTTAAGCTTGAGATCGTTCATATACAGGTTTTGTGCAGATGCTAGCATCGACACTGATGATAAGACACCAAAACCCAATAAAATACTTAGCTTCTTGTACATGATCAAATACTCTTCGGTTATAAAGCGTTTATTATAAATGCCAATGGTTTATAAATACTATGGGTCAAACATCAATTTGCATTAACGTAACTAAATTTAACTTAACTCAACAACTGATATCTTATTGATTATGTATATTCGCAAATACGCTATCAATCGCTTGTACAGTTTTCTTAATCTCGTCTTCCGTCAACGTTGGATGCACAAGAAACATCAAGCTGGTTTCGCCGAGCTGTTTTGCAACTGGTAATCTACTTTCAGGACGTAAATCTGTATCATCAAACGCTTTTTCCAGATATACCTCAGAGGCGGATCCTGAAAAACAAGGCACTCCTAAGTCATTTATCTCTTGAATAATACGATCTCGTGACCACTCTTTAGGTAGGTTATCTGACTGCACATAGACGTATAGCTTATAATAAGCGTGGGTCGAATCTGCAAACTGCGCTGCTTCTTCTAATCTTGGTACAAAAAGATAGCCTTTGCCTTCCCATTTAGCACAGGCATCTAGGATAGCTTGAGCATTAGCCGTACGTTTGGCGGTCCACTCAGGCATTCTCGTTAATTGAATACGACCAAGCACTGCTTGCATTTCAGTCATGCGCCAATTGGTACCAAAGCTCTCATGTAGCCAGCGATAGCCTGGTGGATGCTGTGTCTCATAAACCGCAGCGTAGCTCTTACCATGATCCTTATACGCCCACATTTTGCGCCATAGCGCCTCGTCGTTGGTAGTGACCATGCCACCTTCACCTCCAGTGGTCATAATCTTATCTTGGCAAAAGCTCCACGCGCCAATATGGCCGATACTACCGACGCTACGACCCTTATAAGTTGCACCATGCGCCTGCGCACAGTCCTCAATCACATAGAGATTGCGCTCATCAGCCAATGCCATGATACCGTCCATATCACAAGGCCACCCTGCCAAGTGCACACAGACGATGCCTTTAGTTTTATCCGTCAATACCGCCGCGATCGACCCAGGCGTAATATTACCGGTTGCTTCATCGACATCAGCAAAAATCGGGGTTGCTCCCGCATTAACCACTGATGAGATACTCGCAATAAAGGTACGCGGCGTGACGATTACTTCATCGCCTGCGCCGATATCTAACGCTTGTAAGGCAACGTCTAATGCCAACGTACCATTACCCATTGCAATGGCATATTTGCTATCAGCCCATTTAGCAAACTCAGCCTCAAACTGACGACACTCTTGCCCTGTCCAGTAATTTACCTTGTTGGATAACAATACTTGACTGACCGCATCCGCTTCTTCTTGAGTAAAGCTTGGCCAAGGTGAAAATGGGGTGTTTAACATGATAGAGCTACCTTTAATTAATAACAATTAGTACTTTAGAAGAGGGTAAAATTAAGGTGTATGTAGTTAATGTGGCTTAGTGCTTGCTGGAACACCCATAACAGTTGTATTACTAGATACGTCTTTAATAACAACTGAACCAGCTCCAATAATAGAGTCAGCGCCTATTGCTATTAATTGACGCACACTGGTTCCAACACCTACCCAGGCTCGATCATCTACCACAGTACCACCTGCTAACCGTGCCCCTGGGCAAATATGAACAGCATCTCCTAAAGTACAATCATGCCCAACGCTGCTACAGGTATTTATAATAGCACCTGAGCCAATGATACAGTCTGGGTTAATAACTGCACCAGCAACAATAACTGAGCCTAAGCCTATTTGTGTGTATCTACTGACTGTAGATGAAGGATGAATTAAAGTGATGATCTTTGCGCCAGCACTATCGAGTTGTTGAAGCTTTTGTTGTCTGATTTTATTATTACCAATAGCAACAATAACACCATCATAAAGCTTTAAGTTATCGAGAAGCTTTTGTGTGTCCCCAATGATTTGCCATGCTCCATTGTTTTCTTGCTCAGGCCAAGCATCATCGAAAAAAACAATCTTTTCCCAACCCGTAAGCTCAGCAATATCTGCTAAAACTTTTCCATGACCACTAGCACCTAGTATGGCTAGCATGATTTTTCGCTACCGGTAAAGCGAGTCATAGTAATGTTATCACTAGCATTAACCCCTTCTTTAATGATTACTTTTTTTAAGGTAAGGATAATTATTTTTAAATCTAGCCAAAAAGATTGATTATCCACATACCAAGTATCAAGCTTAAATTTCTCTTCCCAACTAAGCGTATTGCGACCATTTACTTGAGCCCAACCTGTCACGCCAGGACGTACATTGTGTCGGCGTGCTTGCTCTTCATTGTAAAAAGGTAAGTAGTCCGTGAGAAGTGGGCGAGGTCCTACCAGACTCATATCACC
The DNA here is from genome assembly GCF_022129425.1 of Psychrobacter sp. Ps1. Taxonomy (NCBI): domain Bacteria; kingdom Pseudomonadati; phylum Pseudomonadota; class Gammaproteobacteria; order Moraxellales; family Moraxellaceae; genus Psychrobacter; species Psychrobacter sp. Ps1. Next base: position 4,167 of record NZ_JADQAN010000035.1, read on the forward strand.
TTTAAGTACATTCCATAATTCAGGTAACTCATCTAGGCTTGTTGAGCGTAGGAAGTTACCAAACTTAGTATGCCTTAGTTCATTTGGCAGGGGATTGCCTTGTTGATCAAACGCATTCAGCATGGTACGGAACTTAACCATCTCAAAAGGCTCGCCATTTAAGCCAGGTCGAGTTTGTTTGAATAAAACGGGTGAGCCTAGGTTTTTACTAACTTTATAGGCAGTGATAGCATATATAGGAGATAAAGCGACTAAAGCAGTAGTCGCAACAGTGATGTCGAAAAGGCGTTTTATCATTTATAAGCCCAACATATTTATCAATCGTTTATTTACTTTATCAGCATCAAATTTTTCTTGAGCTATTTTATAACTTTCATAACCCATTTTTTTAATATCTTCAGGATTTTCTATAAAATAAATCATTTTTTCTGCTAACGCTTGTGGATTCCACTTCTCTACCAAAAACCCGTTTACACCGTCCACCACTGTCTCGCGACAACCTGGAACGTCGGTAGTAATTACAGCACGTCCAATAGCCATTGCTTCTTGAGTACTACGTGGTACGCCTTCACGATAATAAGAAGGAAGAACAAAAACACTAGAGTTTCTTATCCATTCCGATACATTATTAACATGCCCCGGATACTCTACAATATTAGCTTGAGTAACCTCCTGCAGCTCTTCTTCTGTTAACGCTCCTAACGCTTTTTTATCTATGATACCTAACACAATGAACTTAGCATTAGGATAGCTATTCCTTACTATTTTGGTCGCAGCTATATAATCGTGAATGCCTTTTTCAGCAAGTAGTCTTGCTATAAAGATAAAGGTTGGTTGTGTAGGATAAACACTTGAGTAACGATAATCTTCTAAGTTTAGACCAATACCTCCTAACACCTCTACCTGTTTAACTTTTATCGAATATTTGTCCAATAAGTCTTTAGGATCATCAGAATTTAGAAATATAATCTTATCTAGTTGCGGCAGTGCTATCTTATAAAGAAGAACTTGGGCTTTTTTAATAACTCGAGTCTTTCTACTGACTTGATTTGGCTGTTCCGTAAAGGTGTAGCCCAAACCTTCTAGCATACCTATTACTTTAGGCACTTTAGCTAGTTTAGCTGCCATAGTGCCAAAAATTACTGGCTTAGAAAAATAACAGAATACTAGGCCTGGTGCTATCTTTTTAATCTTTTTAGACAGCTCATAGATTGACTTTATATCTGCTAAAGGACTAATACCACCACGGCTTAATTTATAGGTCACTGGTATAACACCTGAAGATTCTATTAGGCTTAATTGCTCTTTTGAATATTCTGAAGTAAAGGCATAAACAGTATGCTTTTTCTCAAGTAAAGATTTAATTAAGTCAGCACGAAACCCCAAAAAGCTACTGGCTACCGTACCTATAATAACGATTTTCATTTTATTACAACCTTTGTTCTCTTAGAAATTGACTCTTTAATCTTAGAATATAAAAAAAGCTAATATATATTGCAAAATAGTTATGCATTCTCAATCGAACCGCTGTGCCTAAGTTATCATTACCGATTAGCCAGATACTTGCGTACAGAATAAAAAATATGATTAGAAAACGTACAAAACTATCCGCCCATTTTATATTTTTAATAACATATTTAAGCATAAAAAAGAAAGGAATTGTCTCAACGATTAATATAACAAGGGATAATGGATTTGCAATATATAGTCCAAAAAGCTGCCCCAATGCGCTCAATATAAAGTTAGGAATAAATAGTATAGGGTTAGAGAAGTCTAAGCCTAAAGTTGTCCCAGCTTCGAGTTGATCAAACCCTTCTCGATATTCAGTAATAGCATCAAAAACCCCAATGTAATTAGCTATAAATAATGCTAATAAATATAAAATCGATAAAGTAAATACTCTTCTTTTTGTAAACTTAATATTCCATAAAAATAGAGCACCAATAAATGCTACTCCTAAATAAGGTCGCAATGCTGCTAAAAACCATCCTATAGCTAAAGAAACTAAGAATAAAGAAATAAACTTTAAGCTATGATTAGTAGTTAATGCAGCTTTCACCACTAAACAGCCGATCAGAAAGCAGAGCACCATAAAGACATCACGATAGACGTCAAAAGAAAAAAAATACAGGGTTGGGTACAATAAGCATATTAGAAAAATATAGAAGTAATACTTTTGGTTTGTACTTAGCCTAATCCCGGCCAATCTAGCTACGATAATAGGAATAACTAACAAGTTCAAGAGAAGAAATATATATGATATAAACTCTCTAGAATAAAGATCTATACTATTCAAATATCTAAGAATCACCGGCCATATGCTTACTGCAACATCTACATATCCTTGGGCATAAGCATTATAATAATTTGCATCACTACCTCCACCAAGCGAAAATCCTATCATCCGATTTTTTACCAAAATATAGAGTATTATTTTAATAAAAAATAAAATTATTAATGCTAAAATGAGAGCTGTATTAGGTACTCTATTATAGAAATGTCTTTTATACTTCATTGTAAATCTTCAGCCACTTATCAGAGATAAAATTCAAGTCAAACTTACTTTTAACATATTTCTGTGTCAATACACTTTTGTCATTGTCTTGAAAACTGTCTTTAATAGCGTCGGCTAAAGCTACTGGATCTTTTGTAGGAACAATCTTACCGTAAGCACCTAAAATCTCATGAACGCCACTAACATCAGTAGATACTACTTGAGCTTGACAAGCTAGTGCCTCAATCAGTACTGTAGGCAATCCTTCATAGTCTGAGGACAAAACAAATACATCACAAGCGCTCATAAGTGTTGGTACATCATTACGTCTGCCCAATAAAATGACATTATCACTTATATTTAATGTTTTAATCAATTGCTCAATCTCACTCTGCAACTCTCCTTCACCAGCGATAAGCAAAACAAATGGTGTACTAGATTGCTTTTTTATAAAATTAATAGCATTTAATAAGTTAAAGTAATTCTTTTGAATGTTTAAACGACCAACGGCTAAGATTATTTTAGTATCAATAGATAAGCTCAATTCTTTTACTATGGTCTTTTTTGCCTCAGAGTTATAGGTAAAATTCGTAAAATCTACTCCATTGTAAACAGTCAACATACTATTTTTGGGAACGGCATGTACTGCTTCAAACGCGGCAACAGCAGTATTGCTTACATTGGTGGTTAAGTTCGCTAAGCGATCTGTCACTCTGTAAGAAAGCATTCTTACAGCACCGCCCTCATTGCTATTGTGAGCGGTACATATAAGTTTACTCATAGGCGTTATCAGTCTAACTAAACGAGTTAATATATTAGCGTGAACCATGTGAGCATGGATGATATCAGGCTTAAAGCCCTTAATGATCTTAGATAAAGTAAAATAGGCTTTAGGTAATGTTACTGCGTCAGTCAATCCAATGCTAAGTAGCTCGATTTCGTTAGCAGGTTGAGTTATCACCTCACCCGTAAGATAAGCTATCTTAACCTCATGACCTTTTTCAAACATTGCATCTGCAAGGTCACAGACAACACGTTGTGCTCCGCCCTGTGTTAAACTTGTAATTACATAAAGTATTTTCATCACTACACCTAAGACAACACTAATTTCAGATCACTATATGCTTTCAATTAAACTAGTCCACTGATTAATTATATTTTGTGGCTGATAAACTTCTGCTTTTTCTTTACTTCTAGCACCAATAACTTTTCGCTGCTCATTATCGTTCATTAAACTAATGAGTGATTTTGCGAGTTGGTTAACATCGTTTCGAGGTACTAATACAGAACCTGTGTGTTCTAAAACTTCTGCTGGTCCAGTATCACAATCAAAGCTAACTACTGGTAAACCGAAGGCTAAAGTCTCAAGTAGAACCATAGGAAAACCTTCAAAACGAGAACTCAAACAAAATATCTCAGCTTGTCTATAATATTGACTAATATCATCCGTATTACCCACCAACTCCACACTGTCAGCTAATTCGTTTTTCTCAATGAAATCTGTTAGCTGAGCCCTATCTTCACCTTCGCCAACTATTTTCAGCTTCCAATTTGTTATAGATAGATTTACTTGAAGCCAAGCCTCAAGCAACATATCAAAACCTTTAATGTGTGTTAGCCGACCAACAGCTAATACTATCTTTATATTTTCCTCTTTAACGAATTTCTGAACGGGGAAAGGGCAAGGATTAGCGATAGCTGTTATCTGTGATTTATGTTGAGTACCTTGTAACCAATAGTCTTTATCTCGTTCCGTTAGAGTAACTACAGAATCACAGTAACGTGCGGCCAACTGTCGAGCAATCCGTCTTCCAGACTTGCCTAAATCATTATTAAAGTTAAAATGCTCCCAGCATATATGCTTTACTGGCAAACCTATAACTGCAGGTAAGGTAAATAGAACGGACATAGTTTCTACGACTATTAACGTATCCACCTCTTCTTCTTTAAGTAGCTTTCTTATTCTATTGATAATATTAGGGGTGCGATAGAAAGTACGACCTATGGTATCAAATAGCGGAACAACTTTAATATCATTATTCAACGGAAAGAAGGGTTTGTTCCCACATGAAATACTGGCTAATACGATCTCATAGCCTGCTTCAGATAGACCATTAGCAAGCATAGAACCTACTCGTTCAGTACCGCCAGTGTTATTGAAGTTACTACCTAATATTAAAATCTTCAAGTCAGCGACCTTATTTCGTAAGAAAACATAAAACTAGATAGCCTTTTTAGACTTTGTTGAATTTAAAAACTTATAGAGCTTTATTGGATAACTCATATGCAGTAAATCAGATAAAATAACTAGTTTATGCTTTAAAGGAATATTTTTGTCCTCTAAAAGGTATTTAGTAGATTCAGGAAATATATTTCTCTGGGTTTTTTGAGAGTTTAACAGAACCATAACTTTGTTTTTATTTTTAATATGTGCGATAAATTCGTTACTATATATGTCCTGAAAAATATTACAGACTTTATCGGTTACTTCTATTGATGATGAGATAGAATCGCTAGATATATTATTTGTATATGATGAGGCAACTAATCTATAGTAGTAAACATTCTCATTTATAATAGATATTTTAACACAATCTTTTTTCAATACTTTTGACAAAAATAGCTTATCCTCCATATAGTTTATACTTTTATCGAAGGATATATCTCTACAAAGCTCTGTTCTTATTAATTTATTACATAAACTAGAATGATACTTTCCAGTGAGTATATTACGAATAAATTCATACTTATCACATGTATAATGTGTTATAAACTGATCTCCAAGGCTACATTGTTCTGTATATGCACCTACAGCGATATCTGACCCATTATCAGTAATTGATTTATACAAATATTCAATTGCTCTTTCTGCCATTAAATCATCTGAGTCACAATGTATTACATACTTACCCTGTACAACTCGTAAACCCCTGTCTCTAGCAGCTGCTACTCCTGAATTGACTTGAGTGATTAGCTTAAACCTAGTATCTTTCTTGCAAAACGATCTGGCGATATTAGCACTACTATCTGTAGAACCATCATTTATTAATATTACTTCCAGATGCTCGTAGGTCTGAGATGCTATGCTTTTTAAACAATCACTCAAATAAATTTCAGCATTGTATATTGGAACTACTATTGAAACTAACTCATTATTAGAATTCATGAGAGTTACCTAATTTATATTTTAAATTCATACATTACTTTACTTTTATTTTTTTAATTTTGATAAAAAATATATTAATTTTTGTTTAGATCCTATCGGTTTACCATAACTAAAGGCGACATTAGCATAGTGTAAAGCTTCAATAGGATTTTTAAAAATTATTGATCTTATGAAAACTAAATACACAGTCTTTTTTCTAAAAAGAAGCTCCTCTTTATCAAAATAACTTTCAGCTTCAGCTTTATCGAGAAATACCATGGTATTATAGAATCTTTTTTTTGCATCCCCACCTCTAGAAAGAGAGTTCTTCCTCATAAAAATCAAAATACCACAACTGTCAATAGCTTTACATTTCTTATTATTTTTTATAAGCCTTATAATAAGATCATTGTCTTCATTGTTATGGAGATTTTCATCATAACCTCCTATTTCTTTTATAGTTTCCGATTTAAAAATATAACTACAACTACCCCCTGGAATTCCTTCAACAACTTTACCAACTTGCGATGTAGTAGCTAACCCATCTATACTTGCAAAAGAATCTTTAACCCTTTTGGATGTCATATTTGAGCCATAAACCCCAAAATAATCATTGTTTAAATCTTTTATAGCATTAAACTTATCCAGCAAATTATTTGAAAGCATCTGGTCATCTGCATCTAAAAAAGTCACAAACTCTTCGCTTACATGCTTAAGTCCAAGGTTTCTTGCACTTGAAGCTCCTCCATTTTTCTTTTTAAAGTAAGTAACTTCAATTCCACTATCATTATTTAGATATTTATTAGTTATTTTACATGCATTATTATCATCTGATCCATCGTCAACTATTATCAATTGAGCTGGCAATAATGTTTGAGATATTACTGAATTTATAGCTGCAGCCAAATATTCAGAATCATTATATGTTGTTATTATTACGGTAATAGGGGCGTTTTTCATAGTATAGTGTATTCCCAGAATCATATTGATTTTGCAACTTAATGAACATATTAATTAAAAAATATTTAAATACTAAGTTTTTTGGCTATAATAATATTTTTCACTTAATATATTTCTATTACTTATATAAACTGAATATTTTTTTAGTAGTTCTCAGTATGTCCCTTTGACAGTCACTGACCCCTGCCGTCAATCCCGTAGAATTAAACTTGGGAGATTTTAGTTACGCAGCTTGACGATAATAATCAAACC
>NZ_JADQAN010000036.1:0-9324 GCF_022129425.1 Psychrobacter sp. Ps1
TATAAACTTTGATGCTAGCGCATCTAGGTCTTTTTTTCACCTCGCATTTGGTATTGCACTTCATGTGTTAATCTAAGTCATCATTTAGCGTAAGTATTTCAATTATTTTGAAGTTAGCATTTAGTACATACTCACAAGACGTTAAATTTCCAACCATACTGGGGTGGTTTAAGTAGGAGTATAACTTGAAAATTATCTTTACCATTCCTCCACTATCCACTGTACTGATAGCTGGCTGTGCCACAAAATCTGTTTAGACTATATCCTCTGAACAAAGGGATGTAGTCACAACCGTATTAAAACTTAATAGCTTTGCCTAACCACGCTACCAACTCACGGGCAGAAGCCTGACTCAAACACTGCGGACAATTAATATAGGTCATTATGCAGTCATTTAAATCAGTCAACATATGCAGTAATAACCCTAAACCAATTACCTTATAGGGCTTTGGTAAAAACAACATGCTCGCATATACTGCCATCGCATAATAAGTATGTAGCGGATGGAAATTAATACTACAACGATTGGGCGAAAAGATAGGTGTCGCTAGTAGATGATCTAAATCAACTAGCATGGTTGCTAATAGGATCAAATAAACTCGCTTATAGTCACTACGAAAAAACATATAGGCGATAATCAACGGCATACCAAAATGTAGAAAATAATGGATAACGGTTTGACTCATCGCTTTTTCCGAACTAAGAGGGTGTTTTAAAAATTGTCCTAAGAGTATCATACACGATCTGAGGTATACCTTCACACCTGAAAGACAAGCACGAATCCACCACCTGGCATACGGAAGTTAGTCACCTGACCTTGATAAACACGCGCCGCAGGCAACATACTGATCTGCCGTTAGGAGACGCCAGTAAGCGGCGTTTCGGTCTGGTAACGACGATCGAGTAAACATGAAATTGTATTTATTGCTATGGCTATTTTTGGAGGAATGATGACTCTTGTAAGCCTATCCCGCCGAGCAGCGACATTAGCAGTGCTTGCCCTGATGGTATGGAGCGTAAGTTTCTTTCTCCATTTTTTTTGGGAGATGGCACAGGTACCTTTCTTCTCCGGCATGGCCGAAGCGAGACACTGGGACGTAGTCTGGCTTTGTACACGTGCGACCGTCGGTGATGCCAATATTGCTTTTGGCGCTTACGTGCTTGCGGCATTGTTTGTAAAAGACTGGTTCTGGATTGCAAAGCCGTGGCGTCTGTCGACTTTATCGATATACCTTGGCGTTGGCCTAACTGTGACAATACTCTTTGAATACTGGGCAACTGGCGCTGGCCAAAGGTGGAATTATAGTGGGCTGATGCCTGATGTTCCGTTACTAAGCATAGGTGCGTTGCCGCTCGTTCAGTGGGTGGTCATTCCGATAATGTTAATCTACACTGTCAAATGGATGTTCCTAGGTTGGCAGATATCCAAGTAATAAAAATTAGCATTAAAGGCAGTTGGTGCTATTTAGCTCACTACACCATTACACTTGGAAAACAGGCGCGAATCCACCCCCTGGTGTACGGAAATTAGTCGTCTGACCTTGATAAACACGCGCCGCAGGTAGTAGCAGTTGTCCGTCATACGTATAAAGACGTATATCAACCTTTCTCGTTGTGACAGTGTCATCAATTTTTATTGATCGCTCTCCTGCAGGAACAAAGGACTGTGCGATATAATCCTCATCAAGAATGTTCTCAAAAACGCGTCGAGTCAGCTTACTACCGCGATAGACCCCTTTGCTTCCATGACCAGCAACTGGCTTAAAAAACAGCTGTCGCCGAGTACGCCACAACTCTGCTGCCTCGTCTCTTGATACGAGCTTAGTCCTTGGCACAGACTTTTCGAGGCATTCTGCTGCTGCATCATTCAGTCCCCAAGCGCGCAATGTCTGCGGATCGGATAGCAAGGTCAGATTGTGCTTATTAGCCAACATAGCATGGACATGAGGATTAGGCGTTACTACCACAGCACCTTCTAGATACGCACGCTTAAGCAGTGCATGGTCAGGCTCCTCAAATGCGAAGTCGACCAACCGATTGTAGATCATATCAATGGGCTTACCATGCGCTGTCAGCTTGCCATCGACATAGTCGAGTTCAGAGGGATCTAGTATCACAGTGTCAATGCCTCTAGCTTGGAGCAGTTGACGTGCTAACTGGAACTCCAAAAACATGAACTGACTCTTAGGATCATTATCCACGATGGCTATTAGGTTGGGCATAGCAACAGCAGACTGTCTTTGCCATTCCTGTTTGAACATAGTAAACACTGACTCCTCAAATGCATCTAGCATTTGAGTGGTTACAGCGCTCTGCTGTGAGGCATTACAGCAGCGTTTTTGTGCACGAGCGAGCAACACATTAAGAAACGCGCCACCAGCATTGGTATTGACCTCAATGAGCTGAGGACCATCACGACCCAAGTGAAAGTCATAGCCCATGAGAGCCCCTATTGGACCAGGGTCAAAAGCAGAGATTTCTGGTGCCCACGACAGGGCTTGCTCTTGATACGGCGACAGCTTGGCAGCCAACTCGATAGCGTCAACGATCTGCTCCATCGTCGCTATCTCTGTCTTGGGGACGAACACTGGTGTTGCTGAAAAAATCTTATTAAGCTCATTCGCTCCTATTGGATTGCTTCTAGTTTCCATTAATTGATCTTGAAGGCTTGTATTGAGCGCTTTACGATCGAGAGTAATACAGTAGCACTCTTGATTCAGTCGATTTGCGAGACCGTCATTCGTCTCATCGTTGTTGCTGGTTAAGTGTTCCATTTAAACCTCGTCGTTAAGTAGATTACTTACGCTGACATACTCTAGTAAACAGCAAAAAACAAAAGGGGTATTTGGCGTTTTTACGATGATGCTAGTTGCTTTTTAATGTCTCATTTCCTGAGTCTAAAGCGGTGCTTCGTTCCTCTTTGATTAACATTTTTGCTAAGAATAAACCCAACTCAAACAATAGCCACATAGGAATCGCTAGCAAGAGCATGGATATGCCATCAGGCGGTGTTACTACCGCTGCAACCGCAAAGCAGCCGACAATGATATAACGGCGCTTGTCTTCTAAACTCTTAGTAGAAACGATTCCAACCATTATCAGTAGTAAGGTAACCACTGGAATTTCAAAAGTCAGTCCAAACACCATAAACAACTTGAGGGCAAAGCTCAGATAACTGTCAATATCGGTCATCGGTATAACGTTCTGCGGCGCGAATAGGATAAAAAATTTCAATACACCTTTGAGCACGACAAAGTAGGCAAAAGCAACACCCGTATAGAATAAAAATATCGAAGACAACAGCACAGGAATAGCAATTTTCTTCTCTTTCTTATATAGGCCAGCGGCGACAAACGACCAAATTTGATACAGAATATAAGGCATCGCTAAAAATGCGGCGACAAAAACTGTTAAGCGAATGGGTGCCATAAAGTTTGACGTGATGTCGGTGGCAATCATAGTCGAATTAGCTGGCAACTGCGCTACCAATGGGTCTGATAAAAGATTATAGAGCTCGCGTGAAAACCCTGCCAATGCTAAGAAAACAATCAAAACGGCTACGCATATTTTGATGAGATGCTTGCGTAGTTCAATCAAATGTTCAGTAATAGGCATATCACTGAGCGCATTCAGCACATTATCAGCCTCATCACTATGGGCAGTGTCTGGAACTTTAGTATTTGTATTCGCTAACTTTTTTTGTCGATTTTTTTGGCGTTTAAATAAGCTCATTCATCCACCTTCTCTATAGATGAAGAAGAGGAAGTATTTGGCTGATGATCTTGCTGATGAGAAGACATTGGCTGATATGAAGTATCTAAGCTCTGATTCTGCGAGTCTTCAAACTTTTGCATACTACCGCGCATCTCTGCTAGTTCACGCTTCATATCTGACTCAGTCTGACGGATTTTTACAAGCTCACTTTGTATTTGTTGGCGCGTTTCAGCCAGATCTAGCTCAGCTTCTATTTCAGACTGTAGAGTGGATACTGTACGGCGCAGTTTGGCATACCATTGCCCAGCCGTACGCGCAGCCTGCGGCAGTTTCTCTGGGCCCAATACGATTAAAGCAATGATGCCAAACAAGAGTAACTCGGAAAACCCGATATCAAACATAACAGTCACATATATTAAAAGACTATTTAGTGCTGCTATTTATAAGCGGCGCGCTTCATGCTTTGTGCTGATCATCAGTGGTGATAGGGCTGATTTCTGTATCATCAGCCTGAGTACCTACCTGTGTATTTAAATCATTACTTGCAGCTGGCGTACTATTTTCATGGTCAAGTGAACGATTATTGCGAGCACGCGAGGTTTCTTCATCTTTGACTGCTTCTTTAAAACCCTTTACTGCACCGCCTAAATCTTTGCCAGCATTTTTAAGCTTAGCGGTGCCAAATACGACCACCACCACAACCAATAAAATCAGCCAATGTGTAATAGAAAAACTGCCCATAACGTGATCCTTATATTTTAAAGTCTTGATAAGACCAGTATGTGTATGTGTGCTTTAGAAACTGATCCACCATACCAAAACTACAGTTTCAAGCGACGCAATCGCAGCGCGTTGCCAATAACAGATACTGAAGACAGACTCATAGCAGCGGCCGCTATCATTGGACTGAGCAACAGCCCAAAAAATGGATACAGAACACCTGCCGCAAGCGGTATACCGAGCGCATTGTAGATAAACGCAAAAAACAGGTTTTGTCTGATATTTCGCATCGTAGAATGACTCAGTTTATGGGCTCTGACAATTCCCATCAGATCACCCTTCACTAGCGTGATGCCAGCACTTTCCATAGCCACATCTGTTCCTGTGCCCATGGCAATGCCAACGTTAGCCTGTGCAAGAGCGGGAGCATCGTTAATACCGTCACCCGCCATAGCCACGACCTTGCCGCTATTTTGTAGCTCTTTGATAATACGGTTTTTGTCTTCTGGAGAGACGTCAGCATGTACCTCATCAATATTTAACTTACTGGCAACGGCTCTAGCGGTTATTTCGTTGTCACCTGTTAGCATGACCACCTTTAGTCCAGCCTGATGCAGTAAAGATATCGCTTCGCTGGTACTCGGCTTGATCGGATCAGCGACTGATATTAAACCAGCAGCTTGGCCGTTTACTGCTACAAACATTACCGTTTCGCCGTCTTTTCTGCGCTTATCAGCACGTTCTGAAAGCGTACTGTCAAAGCTATCAAGACGTTGCATAAATTTTGAGTTGCCTACAGCGACTTGCTTGCCATTGACCAGTGCCTGCGCGCCTTCGCCAGTGGTTGAGCTAAAATCACTGGCTTTAGCAATATCAAGAGATTTTTCCTGCGCAGCTTTAACGATAGCTTCTGCCAAAGGATGCTCGCTGGCAGTCTCTACCGCAGCGACAAGTATAAGCAGTTCATTTTCATCTAAGCCACCAAGTGCTTCGATAGCAGTGAGCTCTGGTTTGCCTGCGGTTAATGTTCCCGTTTTATCGACAACGATGGTATCGACTTTTTCCATGCTCTCTAACGCTTCAGCGTTTTTGATAAGCACGCCATTCTGAGCACCCTTGCCAGTACCGACCATAATCGACATAGGCGTGGCGAGTCCTAAAGCACAAGGGCAAGCGATGATTAACACTGCAATAGCGTTGACCAGTGCAAAGGCCATGGCAGGCGCAGGTCCGAAAATAGCCCAGACGATAAAAGTTATGATAGAGCAGATAAGGACAATTGGCACAAACCATCCAGCCACCTTATCCACCAGCTTCTGTATTGGTGCGCGACTGCGCTGGGCTTCAGCAACCATTTTGACGATCTTGGACAGTACCGTGTCATCACCCACGTCAACCGCTTCAACCAGTAGGGTTCCCGTGCCGTTTACTGTGCCACCAGTAACCGTATCGCCTTTTGCTTTAGAAACCGGAATAGGTTCCCCCGTTACCATCGACTCATCGATACTGCTGCTGCCTTCAAGCACAATGCCATCTACAGGGAGTTTCTCTCCTGGCTTAACCCGTAATTTGTCGCCACTGATAACTTCGTCAAGGGAGACTTCTGTCTCAACGCCTTGCTCATCTACCCGCTTTGCATTTGGTGGTGCCAACTCAAGAAGAGCACGAATTGCGCCAGAAGTCTGGCTTCGGGCTTTAAGCTCTAGAACCTGACCTAGTAGTACCAATGTCGTGATAACCGCTGCTGCTTCATAATAAACACCGACTCGACCGGATGCATCCCTAAAACTGTCTGGGAAAATGCCCGGAATAAAGGTTGCTATCAGACTGAAACCAAATGCTGTGCCTACACCTATCGCAATTAGGGTAAACATATTTAGGTTGCGACTTTTTATGGATTGCCAACCTCGCACGAAGAAAGGTGCTGCTCCCCATAACACCACTGGTACCGCAAGCGCCAACTGGATCCACTGCGCAATCTTCCCAGCGATATCGCCCTGACCGCCTTGAATGAAGCTGTCCAAATTTATACCTACCATATCGCTCATTGCATACAAAAACAAAGGGACGGTCAGCACGGTACAAATCCAAAAACGCCGAGTCATGTCATCGAGCTCTGAGGTATCCTCTTCACCAATAGCAACAGTCTCTGATTCAAGTGCCATGCCACATATGGGACAACCACTATTCTCAACATCTCTGACTTCGGGATGCATGGGACAGGTATAAACGGTTCCGCTGTAGCCAGCTGGCACTTTATCGTACTTGCCGCCTTTTATAGAGTTTACCTTAGTAAGGTCAGTATCCTTTCCATGACGGTGTGCATGACTGTCTTCATTATCATTTGAATCAGTAACCTCGCCCTCAGGTTTGAGAAACATGCCGCATATTGGGCAATCGCTTTTTTCAACATCTCTCACTTCGGGATGCATAGGGCAGGTATAAACGGTACCGCTATAATTTTCCGGTACTTTGTCGTACTTACTTTCTTTAGTAAGATGAGCATCGGTATTCGACGGACTATGACAGCTTGTATGGTCATCTTTCATTGCTACCATCTCGGCAACAGCGTCTTCAGGTTTAAGAGACATTTTGCATATGGGACAGCCGCTATCTGTAACGTCTCTCACCTCTGAATGCATCGGACAGGTATAAATGGTTCCACTGTAACCAGTTGGTACCTTATCGTAAGTGGTATCTTTATTGGATTCTATGCCTGTATTCGCTGTACCGTCACAGCAATCATGGTCTTCGCTATCCGAAGTATTTTTCGTCGTATCGTGTTTCATGACTATGTTCCCGTTATTGATTGCAATGATAGTTTAGGTCTAAGTCACCAGCTTTTGATCCCATCCAAGATTAGCGCACTGTCCGTCGTTCTCAGCATAGCTGACCTATCTGAGCCGAAGATTCAATGGCTACGCTAGACTCATCCTGCTTTAGCAAACCAGCGATATAGCGGTACAAACACAATCGCAAAATACCAACCATAAAGATAGGATTCGACAAATCCAATTAGGAAACCTGACCATGTCAGCCATTCAAAACCAGGTAGCAGCGGTGCCCAAGCCTCATGCATGCTTATCTGCTCAGGTGCGAGTAGGCCAAAGCCTATGCACAAGAGATAGCTAATGAGCAGAAACAGAGAAACGCTATTGCCCACAGGACCAATTCTTAAAGTATTCGCTTTTGAATTCAATTCGTTCATCTTGACTCTCCTTGGTGGATGCTATACACCGCTTTCGTCACCACCAAACAACGGTATGGTATATGACCCGAGCATCCGAGCCAGAAAGCTTTGCGCAATAATTATAGAAAATTACATCAGCAGAGCATTAAAACCGGTCGTCAAACAGTCTCCATATACTTGATGCAAGTACGTCGCAGCACCGCCAGCTGACGGGTAAGCGTTAGAGATTTTGATATAGGAGTAAGCACTAAAAGAGACAACAATTGCAGCAGCCAGAAGGCCAGTAGGGAAAGTGAACCATGCATACTCAGCCTTTTATTGCTTTTTCATGAGCAATGTTTTGATTCTGTAGTGAAAGTAGCTTTGAATAAAAAGACCTATATGCTTAAGTCTATCATTTGATAGACCATTATTTTATTTGTTTAAAATATTCCTATCAGTATAGATCGTTATTCAAGCTCATCAATCAATTGCTTCATCTCAGCGATTTCACGCTTTTGCGCTTTAATAATATCGTCAGCAAGCTTTTGTACACGCGGATCTTCAATATCAGCGCGACTACTAGTGAGAATGGCAATCGAGTGATGCGGTATCATCGCTTGCATCCAATCGACTTGATCGACAGTTGCTTGTGATCTAACACCCCAAATACCAACAGCAAACATCAATACGCTTAGACCATAGATCATTAAATTGACTTTGGTCTTCTTATACATATTCGTCATAAATGCCAACATGACCACTGCCATACCGGCACCCATGTAGAGCGCCATGTAAGCTCGGGTTTCACTAAAATAAATATGATCCCATTCATAAGTATTGAAATACATCATGATGTACATCACAATCGTAGACGTCACAATCATCAGAGTGAACTTTACATAAGGGTTCATGCCCTGTTGATGATTCATGCTGTTTTGATCTGAAGCATTCATAGTATATCCCCTATTGTTTTAATAATATTAAAACCAGAATTTAACCCCCGCAGTCAAACTACTACTATCAACCGATTCATCTTCTTGACGTCGTTGACCACGAGCCTTGCCAAGCGCTGTCTCATAACTAACACCCACATAAGGAGCTAGCTGGCGACTGAACGTCTCGTAAGTCAGCCTAACCTCGGTTTCCATCTCATTAAAGCCTTTGGTAATACCATTATCATGGTCATCTTTACTAAAGGCAGTTAATCCCACCTCCGGTATGACCACCCAATGCTGATCTAAACGCCATTCGTACTCTGCCCCTAAATCAAGACGAAGTTGACCATCGGTATATAAGTAGGCTCTCGCATCTGTTTCAATAAAATAAGGCGCGGTGCCGACAATACCTGCCATCACCGCCGCGTTATCATTTTCAGTATCGTAAGCAACACCAGCTTCACCATTCCAGAAAATGCTCAGTGGTTTCCAATAAGCAAGCGAGCTCAAGCTATCGATTTCTTTATCATCTTTAGTCTGAGCACTACCTTCGGTACGTAGTCTTATACGATTGCTATCAGTACCATACCAACCCGTCGCCTCAAAGTTGATTTGGTCTTCATCAAACTGATAGCCCAAGTCGTCTACTGACACTCCCCATAATGGCATGCTGCCCATCATCATTGGCTTACCATACTGTCCGTAGGGAACCCCATTTGAATAGTCTGGACTGCGAGCATCGGCTGGTGGCTGCCCACCTTGCATCCCTGACATATCCATGCC